>DAOWNM010000303.1 GCA_030642565.1 Bacteroidota bacterium
CGCCATCCTTCCTTCCCTGGAACTCTTCTCTCACAGCCTGGAGCATTTTGTACTATTTAAACCCAGGGACATTGTGAGTGGGGATTTTTACTGGGCCGAGGAGATCAAAGGGAAGTACCTGATTGTCACAGCCGATTGTACAGGTCACGGTGTTCCTGGTGCATTTATGAGTATGCTGGGAATCAGCCTCTTAAATGAAATTATTATCTCAAAGGAGATCAGCAGGCCTGATCTGATCCTGAATAATTTACGCGATAAAATTATTGAAGCACTGAAGCAGGAGACCGGAAGCATCCTCAAAGATGGAATGGATATGACCGTCTGCCTGTTCGACAGGAGAACACTCCAGCTGCAATTCAGCGGAGCCAATAATCCGCTCTACCTGGTATCTGATGGCCTGCTTACACAGATTAAAGGAGATAAAATGCCGGTTGCCATTCATGATGTAATGGATCCCTTTTCATTGCATCAGCTTGAGCTGAAACAGGGAGATACCTTTTATACTTTTTCTGACGGATATGCTGACCAGTTTGGAGGTCCGGCACAGAAGAAATTCCTTGCGAAAAATTTCAGGAACCTGCTACTCTCCATTCAGGGTCTCTCCATGATTGAGCAGGGCAACCGGCTGGATGAGGTGTTTATAGAATACCGGAAAGAGGTAGAGCAGGTTGATGATGTGGTGATTATCGGTGTGAAAGCCTAATAACAGTTCCAATAAGTGGTAATCCCGTTGATAGTAACAGGAGGTGCATTCTCCTTATCTGTTAAATCATCTCCACAAAAGGGCAGGGGTGGCCCATAGGTTATGTTACCATCGGCATCCTCTGTGACCAGTTCGCAGGTACCACACTCTTCAATGATGTCGCATGCCGGAAGAACTCCCATAGCCAGCACCACCACAGTTGCAATCACTATATTTCTTTTTTTCATCAGAGTTTATCAGTTATCCTGCAAAAATACAATAAGATGCAGGGATATACAAAGATATATACGAACCATTTTATCAAAAGGTTCGTGTGTATTGCATGCTTATTACTAAATTCGGTAATTGATTCATCATATTTTAAAAAAATGGCTAGACGGAAAGTCAGAATCCTCAGAATAGGGGGCTGGATTATTATGGGGATCTTTTCATTGGTGCTGATCACGACTCTTGTGTTTTACCTGGGACGGGACTATTTCTTGAATAGGGCTGTGACCTACCTGAATGAACAACAACCCGGAGAGGTGCAGATGGAGCAGATGAACCTGATTCCTTTCATGAATTTTCCGGATATCACACTTCAGCTTCAGGAGGTAAATTATTATGAAAAGGAGTTGACTGTAAACTCTGCCGGTCAGGAGCCCATCCTTTCGCTGGAAGAGATAAGTGTTACGCTGGATCTGATAGAGCTGATAAGAGGTGGTATCATGGTTTCGGAAGCCAGGCTAAAAGATGGATTTGTGCATATGGAGGTCTATAAAGATACGATAACCAACCTGGAGTATGCGCTGGGGATAAGGTTTGGGACACAAATTGAAAAGGATACTACTGAGAAAACCACCCCTCTTGCCATTGATTTGAATAAGATTGAGCTTATCAATGTTCGTGCCCGTATGGATAACCAGGTCATGGAAGAACATGTGAGTGTTGAGGTAAACCGGCTTGTGAGCAGTTTCAGCTATCTTTCCGGAAAGGTCAGGGCTGCCCTTGAAGTTGATATAGATATAAACAAAGTTAAGTATCAAACAATCAACGATCAAATAGATAAAAATATCAAGCTAAAAGGGAGCATCATTCTGGATCCTGATGCCCAAATAATGAAAGTAGAGCCCAGCAGTTTAAGTGTTTCCGGTCTTGAATTCGAGACCTGGGGCAGCCTTGACTATAGATCTCCTCCCCGGGTCGATTTTGCTTACACAGCCGCTAACGAAGGGTTGGAGCTGTTGAATTATCTCTTCAGGGGGGTGCTGGACTTGGAGGAGATAGAACAAATAGGCGGAGGGAGTATCCATCTGAATGGGACAGTTCAGGGGAGTATTGGGGGAGATGAATTGCCCGTGATCCGCGTTAACGGAGATGCCGAGGAGTTGGGATTCAGAATCAAATCGCTGGATAAGGATGTAACCGGTATCTCATTTCACCTGTATGCTACCAACGGAAACAAAAGTGATTTGAGCGAGGGTTATATCGATGTGCAAGATTTTAGTGCTCGTTTTCCTGAAGGATACATTAACGCCGATATAACAGCTGGTAATCTTAAGACACCTGAATTAAATATTGAAGTAGATTGTGCCGTAAACCTGGAGGGTTTGGAGGAGATGTTCAGCAGGAAATTTCTGAGCGGGTTATCAGGATCTGTAGCCATACAGGGTCAGATCAGCGGGAGTGTTAACAGGAAAGCAGGGAAGTTTCTAAACGATGGAGGTTCATTGGCGGCCATTTTGGACGATGTCTCTTTTGTGATCAACCATGACAGTGTAACAGCGGATAGTATAAAGAGTCTGTCCGGAGAATTTGTACTGCATGATAGCATCATAGGAACAGAGAAGCTAACCATGGAATTTAACGGTAACCGGTTCGATGTTGGCCTCTCCACAGAGAATCTTCTTCTCTACCTCTTCGATTATAACAGGGATGTTACAACAGGGATATCCATCTCATCGGAGCTGCTTACCCCGGCGACCCTCTTTCGGGATACCGCGATCTCTAATTTGCTTGGGGAGGAGATATATGGTCTTTATTTCAGCGCGGAGGCGAAGATAGAAAAGGAGGATCTTGATGATTTCCTGGACCAGGATTCTATGCCTGAGATTGAGATCTCCCTGGATAGTTTTGGAATATCTCTTCCCTTTCTTGCAGAGATCTCCAATGTTAGTGCAACATTGACCTTTGGTCCCGATTCAGTATCACTGCACCGCCTGGATGGAACCATCGGGGAGAGTTCATTTGCCTTTTCAGGGATGTTAACCAACTATAAAGCGCTGGCTCAGGCAGATTCGGGGGGAATTGTGGCGCTGGATTTTGATATCTCATCAGGGCTGATGCGGGCTGAGGACCTCCTCACAATTAACAATGAGTTTCTGCTTCCGCAGACTTACAGAACAGAGTACCTTGAGGATTTCAGGCTGACCGGTAGACTGGAAGCACCCGCGATGGGGTTGGTTCATGACAGTGTTTCATTGGATTTTGGACTGGATATTAAAGACTTTGGCTGGAGTTTCAGGTACTATCCACTCACATTTAAAGATTTTTTGATCCGGATTAAAAGGCAGGGAGACCTGTTGATAATCGATAATTTCCAGGGCAGTGCTGGAGAGAGTAATCTGAAATTATCCGCATCCCTTGAGAATTTTACCG
>DAOWNM010000113.1 GCA_030642565.1 Bacteroidota bacterium
ATGAGATACTGGAGAATCCCATAGAGACGAGCTATAAGAACTTCAATAACCTGCGTTTGAATGTGGGGGCAAGGATCAAACTGGGTGTGCTGACCCTCCATTACGATTTTACCTATACCCTATACGCCACCCAATCAGTAGGTATCGGGATCAGTTTCAGGTAATCAGAACCATTCCGGAACTCAAAAACCGTTCAGGTTTATGGTCACCGTGGGGATCAGTAGCAGCCATCCCAGGAAGATCAGGATGGCCATAAAAGGCAATACCCACTTAAGCCATTTTTCATAAGGTATTTTGGCAACACCCAGTACCCCGATCAGTACCGGGGAGGTGGGTGTGATCATATTGGTAAAGCCATCACCTAATTGAAAAGCCATTACTGTGGCCTGCCGGGATACACCGATCAGGTCAGAGAACTGCGACATGATGGGCATGGTCAGTGCCGCTTTTGCAGAACCGCTGGGGATCACAATATTGATCAGGGTCTGGATCATATACATCATACTGACCGACGCCAGTTTACCAAACTCCTGCATCGATTGGGCAATACTGTACAACATGGAATCGATGACCTTTCCGTCCTCAAGGATCACCAGGATGCCACCCGCCAGTCCAACCACCACCGCAGCAGAGAGAATGTCACGCATCCCCTCTATAAACAGTTTTGTGATCTGGTTAGCGCTCCTGTTCATGGCCATGCCCGAAAAGATACCCATCACCAGGAAGAGGGTAGCAATCTCTTTTACAAACCAGCCATACCCCATGACCCCGACAATCAGGTAGATAATGGTAAAAATCAGCATATTCAGGATAAAGAAATGAACCGATTTACGAAGCGTTGCAACTCCCGAAATGGCAAACAACCCGGCAATAACAGGTAGAAAACTGAAAGTGTACTCACTGTTTCCGATGTGCAGTGTAGAGTGCGGTTCCAGAATGGCGAAAACGGTCATTCCCCCAAGTAAAATAATAAATGTTATCCAGGCCATGACAGGTGTCCGGTACTCCAGATGCTCCAGATCAACACCCTCTTTTTTCCTCCAATAGCTGTCCGTTTCATATACAGGAGAGGCTTTGGGATTCTTTCGGATACGGGCTGCATAGCGCAAAATCCAACCGATTCCAAAGATATTAATAACAACCCAGACAAAAAGCCTGTACTCAATTCCTGAAAAGAGCGGCAGACTTGAAAGTCCCTGTGCAATACCAATGGTAAAAGGATTCAGAAGCGCTCCGGCAAACCCCAGTGCGGCACCCACAAAACACATGCTCAGTCCCACAATGGAGTCATATCCCATGGATACAGAGAGGGGAACAAAGATGATAATAAATGCAATGGTCTCTTCACTCATTCCAAATGTGGCCCCAAACATACTGAAAACCAGCATAATCAGCGTGATAATCATATTGTCGACACCCAGCCACCTGAAAAACCTGTGCCGTTCCAGTCTCCTGGTACGAATCAGGAACGACTGTATACCCACATCAATGGCTTTGCTGTCGTTCATGATCCAGAATGCCCCCCCGATGATCAGTATAAATACAATGATATCGGCCTTGTCTGCAAACCCGTCAAACAAGGCACTGAACAGCTGCCACGTTTGCGGATGTTTTTCAGCATCATGGAAAGATCCCTCTACAATGACCTCCCGCATCGTTCCGTTTACATCCACACTCTCTCTTTCAAATTCTCCCCCGGGTAATATCCAGGTAAGCAGCGCAGCTGCAGCTATAAAGGCAAATACGATCACATAGGTATGTGGGATAGCAATTTTTTTGGCCATAGGTCTGCTGTTTTAGGTGTACAAATATCACTGAAAATTTCAAAGGGAGTAAAATTTCTTAAATTTATCCCCTTTAAACAGCCCTTTATGTTGGTGCACCGGACCCTCTTCATACTTATTCTGGTTCTTTTCTCCGTTCTGTTACCTGCAACAGATCAATACAGACGCGACAGCCTGAAGGCTCAAATTGATGGAGATATTGACGATTCGATCCGTATGCGGCTTCTGTTTGACCTCGCAGAAGAGGTAGGTGCATCAGATACACTTCTCTCATTTTCCTATCTGAAAAGGGGAAAGGAGATTGCAGAAACCCTGAACGATATTAAAGGATTGGGCCGGTATTACAAGATAGATGGAAAGATAAATGCGCGGTGTGGCGCCTATAAAGAGGCGATACTGCATTATGACCGCGCACTGGCCTACTTCAATGAAGCGGACGATCAAGTGAATTTCTTCGAAACCATAAAGGATAAAGGAAATGTCTACCTGTTCCAGTCGGAGTATACCCAGGCCATGAACTATTACAAGACAGCCCTGGACTACTACAGAAGAAATAACATGGTTATCGGAATCAGCCGCTGCCTGAATAACATGGGAATTATCCACAAGAACAGAGGCGATTATGTGGAGGCACTCTCTGTATACCAGGAATCTGTAGTCTACCTCGATAGTGTAGAGGATGCACTTGATATTTCCCAAGCATATATCAATATGGGCAATGTATTTGTGTACCTGGGGAGCTACGAAAGAGCATTGGAGTACTTTGGTATGGCGCTTGAGATTGCAGAACGGAACAACTCCCAGAGAACTATCTCACATTGCCTCTCAAACTCAGGGGTCATACAGAATAAAATAGGAAACCATGATGAAGCGCTCAACCTCTACCAGCGCTCCCTGAAGGTCAGCAGGTCACTCAATGACCCGGTACAGGAATCCAATTGCCTGATCAATATTGGTACCAACTATGCGGATATGGGTGAGCCTGAAAAGGGACTTGACTATATACAGCAGGGAATGGAGATAAAAATCGAACTGGGAGATGAAAGGATTATTTCCAATTGTTACATCCACCTGGCTAATATCCATTCTATGATGGAAGAGTATGAGAAGGCTATTGTACTTTTAACCAGGGCCATTCCGCAAAAGGAGCAGCTGGATGATTCTGACGGGCTCATCAGATGTTACCTGGGACTGGGTTCCATTGCGGTTGACCAGGAGAGGTACCATGAGGCAGAACGGATGGCAGATATGGCGCTGGAGATTGCCGGAGAGATCCAAGCCAAGGAGTATATAGCCGAGGGCTACCTGATCAAAAGAGAGATTGCGGTCAAACGTGGCGATTACAGGTCGGCCTACCAGTATGCCATGCAGCATTGCCTTTACAACGACAGCCTGATGGATGAGGCCACTGCCAAGGCTGCCATGGAGATGGAGTTCAGAACCCGTTCAAAGATGCTTCAGCAGGAAATTGAGAATCTGAGGATCCAATCCAACCTCGACCAGTTGCTGGTGCGAAAAAGAACATTGGTTTTTTACTCCAGCCTGGTTATTGTTTTGGTGCTGGTGCTTGGTTTTATCCATGTATTCATCTTCATGCGCCGCCATAAAAAGACCTCCCATAAACTGGAAGAGAAGAATCTGGTCATTACCAAACAGAATTTAAAACTGGACCAGGTGAATAAGACCAAGGACAGGATGATGTCGATCATTGCCCATGACCTGAGGGGAACCATCGGTAACCAGTTAACAGCAGTAGAGGTGTTGAACAAGATTGAGGGAGAGGATAAGGTTGAGATAGACCGGAAAAGGCTGCTGGGCAACCTGAAAAATTCCGCCTCTTATTCCCTGGAGTTACTGGAGAACCTGCTGCACTGGTCACGTCTCGAAGGGGGTGAGTCTAACTACTACCCGGAAGAGGTGAAACTCAATACACTGATAAGCAACTGCCTGTCACTTTACAGCGAAAGTGCCAAAAACAAGAAACTTGAATTTGTTAAGGAGATCGACGTGACCATCACCTGCGATGTTGACAAAATAATGATGGAGACCATATACAGAAACCTGATCTCCAATGCCATCAAGTTTTCAAATCCAGGGGGAATCATCACCATCGGACTCAGCAGTGCCGATGGGATGACTTATTTCCGGGTATCGGATCAGGGGATCGGTATGACAGAGGAGGAGGCGCATAAGATCACACTTAACGGGGGTGTTTCCCGCAGGGGGACAGCCAACGAAAAGGGGGCAGGCATGGGTTTGACCCTGGTCCGGGAGTTTACAAAACTTCACAATGGGAAGCTATCCATTACCAGCGAACAAGGCAAAGGCTCCACCTTTGAAGTTGTAATTCCCTGTATAAATTAACTACTTTTACCATGCAAAGCAGCCTGCATGGAGATCATTGATAAATATTCAAAACCTTTGCAAAAGGAGATTCTCTCTCAATTCAGGGAACTGATGCGTATTTGTGATGATGAGTACGATAAAAGTTCTCTGGCACTGGTCAGAAGCTCGTTTGAATTCCTTCTGACCCATACCGGTGAATCACAGGAGCTCTATGGCACACACCTGGTAAAATTTTCAGCCGGACTGGTGAAGATGACCGTGAAGGAGCTCGGCCTGGATGCCATCGGGGTCTCTGCTGCTTTGCTGCTGCACTGTGTGGAACTGAACCACATCTCCATTGAAGATGTCGCATTGGGTGTGGGGGAGCGAACAGCCACTGTAATAGAGGAGCTGTTAAAAATCAGCAATCTGGACACCACCATCATCCAGGGTCAGTCCGAAAATATGAGAAATCTGATTCTGACGCTGGCAACAGACTTTCGGGTGATCCTGGTCAAAATTGCAGAGAGGCTCAACATGATGAGACTGATGGAGGTCCTGAATGAAAAGGAGCAGATCGCACTCTCCTGTGAATCGAGGTTTATCTATTCTCCACTGGCCCACAGGCTTGGATTGTACAATGTGATGTCCGAAATGGAGGATATCTCCATGAGTATTCTGGAACAGGAGGCATTCAACTCCATCGCCGAAAAGCTGAAGGCTTCTACCCAGCGAAGGAACCGCTTTATCCGGGAGTTTATTCAACCGCTTCAGGAGGACTTTGATAAGGAGAAGTTCAGGGCAGAGATCAAGGGAAGACCCAAAGCGATCTCTTCCATCTGGCGAAAAATGCGCAGGCAGAAGGTGGAGTTCGAAGAGGTCTATGATAAATTTGCAATCCGGGTCGTCATCGATACCCCTGAAAAAAAGGCAAAAGCCGATTGCTGGAGGGCATACAGCATTATTACAGACCACTATCAACCCAACCCCGAACGTTTGCGCGACTGGATCTCGGCCCCCAAGTCCAACGGCTATGAATCACTTCATACAACTGTGGTTGTACCGGGTGGTGAGTGGGTGGAGGTGCAGATCAGGACCACCCGGATGAATGAGATTGCAGAGAAGGGACTGGCGGCACACTGGAAGTATAAAGGTATCAAGGGACAGGCCGGTATAGACCAGTGGATCGAGCGGGTAAGGGAGGCGCTTGAGAACTCGGAAATAGATGCTTCAAACTTTATGGAAGATCTGAAACTGAGTCAGTTCAGTAAAGAGATATTTGTATTCACTCCTAATGGCGACCTGAAAAAATTTCCCGAGAACGCCACTGTGCTCGACTTTGCATTTGATATCCATACAGATGTAGGCGCCTCCTGCGCGGGAGCACGGGTCAATAGTAAAAATGTCCCCATCCGTTACCGCTTGCAGAACGGCGATAAGGTGGAGATCCTGAGATCCAAGAGCCAGAAACCCAAGATGGACTGGCTCAATGTGGTGGTTACATCCAAAGCCAAAGGGAAAATCAAGTATGCACTTAAAGAGGCGAAACTGAAAGAGGCGGAACATGGTAAAGAGATTCTGAAAAGAAGATTCCGGAACTGGAAGGTTGAATTTGATGACAGCAGTATCCGCAAGGTGATACAGCATTTTAAATACAGGGATGCCATCGACCTCTATTTCGATGTGGCCACCGAGAAGGTAGAACTGCTCCAGATCAAAGAGCTGCTTACCAGCAGTGAAAAACCGCTTGAAGCCAAACCCGTAAAAATCGAAGAGGAGTCGGTTGAGAGGCTGGTAAGTGCAGCCTCCAGGGAGTCGGGCGACTTCCTGGTTATCGATGAAAAGCTGGCCAACGTTGAGTATAAACTGGCACCCTGTTGCAATCCCATCCTGGGAGATGCCATCTTTGGATTTGTAACCATCGGCTCCGGGATCAGCATCCACCGGACCAGCTGTCCCAATGCACAGCAGTTACTTTCACGGTATGGCTACAGGGTGGTGAAGGCACGCTGGAGCAGTAGTGAAAAGGTTGCTTTTTTCCCTGCCACACTTCGCATTACAGGGATGGACGACCTGGGAATCGTCAGTAATATTTCAGATGTGATCACGAAAGATCTGCAGGTGAATATGCGATCTATCTCCATTGAATCAAATGACGGGATGTTCGAAGGCAGCATCACCCTGTTTGTAAAGGATACCCAGCACCTTGAAGCGCTTATCCGTAAATTGAAAAAGGTAAAAGGGGTTTTAAATATCAAAAGGATAGATAGATAGTATGTTAGCAGTTAATAGCGGGGATCGGGCCTGTAAGGGAGCCTGGCCATCTTCGCCACCGTCATCCCGGGAAATCCAAACTCTTCAGTAATTTCGCCATAAAGCAGGTAGATTCCATTCCCCCTGTACGGGTAACGTTTCAGCGAATCGGGAAAGTTGACCACATCAAAGAATTCACCCTCCACATCCAGGAAGGTGCCAAAATTCATCCACTGTTTCTGCTTGGTACGCACATGCTTGACGGTTACAAGATTCCCCAGCATACGCACCTTTCTACCCAGGTGCTCCATCATCTGACGGGAAAGGATCTCCCCCCGGAAAGCGGTCTGAAGCAGTTTAAAAGCTGGAATAGTAACTGCAAAACCAAGGATCTCCAGCTCATCATAGCTATTCTCAAGGGAGGTCTGTTCCAGTATGGGCAAGGTGAATTCCCGCTTCTGTACAGGAAACAGCTCCCGTACGGGATCCCTTTTTTTGCGGTTCCCCAACACCAGGTGGGCATCCCATAAAAGCTCCTTTTTGCTTTTTCCGGTGAAGCGGAGGGCATTGATCCGGATCAGTATGATCACCTGCTCAAGCCCCAGGGGCACACGCTCAAGGAGATCCTCCAGGCTTCGAAAGAGTCCATATTGCTCTCTCTCCCCTGTAATCATCTCCGCTACCTGATGTTCCAGACTCTGAATATGGATAAACCCCATAAAAATATCTTTACCGGTTATGGAAGTTTTGTGGTCGCTCCGGTTCACACAGGGGAGGTGGATGATCCCCCCCCAGCGCTGCGCTTCATTGCAATAGACCCAGGTACGGTAATATCCCCCGAAATTATTGATAACCGCAGTCATAAACTCCAGGGGATAGTGGCTCTTCAGGTAGAGCGACTGAAAGCTCTCCACCGCAAAAGAGGCCGAGTGGGCCTTGGAAAACGAGTAACCGGCAAAAGAGCTGATCTGTCGCCATACTTCATGGGTGAGCCGGTCGGGATATCCCCGCAGCTGGCAATTGTCAAAAAAACGGTCTGCAATCCGGTCAAACTCTCTCCTGGAACGGTACTTTCCACTCATGGCCCTGCGAAGTACATCCGCATCTGCCAGATCCAGACCGGCAAAATGGTGACAGATCTTGATTACATCTTCCTGGTATACCATCACTCCGAAGGTCTCCTTCAGCTGCTCTTCCATAATGGGATGGAGGTACTCAAATGTGTCGGGATGGTGAAACCTGAGGATATATTCACGCATCATACCCGATTGCGCCACACCCGGCCTGATAATGGAGCTGGCTGCCACCAGGGTGCGGTAATTGTTGCACCGAAGCTTGGTGAGTAATCCGCGCATGGCCGGACTCTCAATATAGAAACAGCCGTTGGTCTCACCCGATTTCAGCTGCTCCAGCACCTTCCTGTCCTTTTTGAAATCATCCACACGGTGCACATCCACCTCCACCCCCCGGTTCCGGCGGACAATCTCCGCGCACTCCTTGATATGCCCGATGCCACGCTGACTGAGGATGTCCAGTTTCTCGAACCCCAGTGTTTCGGCCACATACATATCCCACTGGGTGGTTGGAAGTCCCTTGGGAGGCATATCCAGCGCAGTATATGTGGTCAGTGGCTCTTCCGAAATCAGCACCCCGCCAGCATGAATGCTTCTCAGGTTGGGAAAGTCCATCAGGCGGCTCCCCACCTCATAAATGTTACGCGTAATATGATTTTCATTCAGATCACTCCCGGGATCCTTCACCA
>DAOWNM010000073.1 GCA_030642565.1 Bacteroidota bacterium
GTAACCGTTCCAGTGGCTCCGTAAGCCGGAGTTCAGGTGGTTCGCGTTCCAGTGGCTCTGTAAGCAGGAGTTCAGGTGGGTCATCGAGCCGCAGTTCAGGGAGTTCATCAAGCCGGAGTTCAGGAGGTTCATCGAGACGTTAAACTGTCATTCAATTCCAGGATCCTGTGTGGGGATCCCGGTTTCCTATGAAACAAAAACAGATACTGCTATGAAACAATTATCATTTATAGCCATGCTTCTTGTGGGCTCAATCCTCACCATGGATGCCCAAAATGAGATGCAGGCACTAAGGTTTTCCCAGTATAATCCATTTGGTACAGCCAGGTATGCTGCCCAGGGAGGGGCCATTGGAGCACTGGGTGGCGATTTCACTTCGGTGTTGACCAATCCGGCAGGGCTCGGTCTCTACCGCTCTTCTGAATTCTCTTTTTCCCCATCATTTTACTGGGTCAATACCAGCTCAAATTTCCAGGGTGCCCGGGCAGATGAATCGCGGTTGAAGTTCAACGTGGGTAGTATTGGTATGGTCAATGCTATTACCAGTGATAAGAGTAATGGGATTGTGGGTGCAGCTTTTGCACTTGGATACAATACCCTGGTCAATTTCAACAACAGCACCACCATCCGGGGCATAAGCCAGAGCAGCTCACTGCTGGACGATTTTACCTGGCATGCCAATGCTGATCCGGATAACCTGAGTCCCTTTTATGAGCAGCTGGCATTTGACACCTACCTGATGCCCTATGATGAGACTTCAGAAACGTACTGGCACGATATGCAGCTTGATGGATACGGTCAGCAACTGTACCGTTCGTCGCTACAATCAGGTTATATTGGGGAGTACTCCCTTTCCGGGGCTTTCAATTTTAGCAACCTGCTCTATTTCGGTGCCACTATGGGGATTCATGCGGTCAGGTTCTATGAAGATATCTACCATACCGAAACAGATCATGACGATCATGTACTGGATTTTGATAGTTTTCGGTTCAGAGAGTTTAACAGCACCAGGGGATGGGGCTATACAGCACGTTTCGGGATGATCCTCAGGCCCATTCATATCCTCAGGATCGGAGCCTCCTTTCAACTGCCCACATACTACCGTCTTACCGATGAGAAGTATACAGATATGGACTCATATTGGGACAGCAGTTCAGGGATAGATGATGCCTCCGAAGGGTCACCAAACGGGATCTACGATTACAAGCTAAAAACTCCATTCAGGGCCAGTGCCAATGCGTCATTGATCCTTTCCAAATTTGCTACACTTTCGGCTGGTTATGAGTATGTGGATTATTCAGCGGCCCGGTTGAAAGCATATGACTATCAGTTTTTTGATGAAAATGACCAGATTCGCCAGGACTTCAGGGCGGCGCATAACCTGAAGGCAGGGGCCGAAATCAGACTTAATTCGCTCTATTTACGTGCTGGCGGGCAGTACCTGATGAGTCCATTCACCGATACCCGGAACGATGCAGAGACCTGGGTCTATTCAGGGGGCATTGGTATCAGGACCCCTAAGGTCTATTTCGATATGAGCTACATCCATTCCAGCAGGAACGAAGTGTATGGAATGTACGCCTATGAACCGGGAGTCAATGAAGTCTCTCTCAACGAGATCAACAGCCATAACCTGATGTTTACTGTTGGATTCAAGTTCTGAGACAGCGCTGCAGGTAAGATAGTGCATCCGGGCCTTCATTGAAGATCAGATCAAGGATACTCAGGTTGGATCGGAAGCCCAGGCGGTCGGAAAAGACCTGGTGATACTCCAGTGGAAGGAAACCATGATCTGCCACCGCCTGCTCCTTTTTGGGATGGATAAAATGCCTGGGATCATGCTCCGACGAAATGGGGGTAAATATTTCTGAACATACTACCGGGATATTCAGGCCCATCATTCCGAGGGTCTGTTCAATCAGTTGAAGATTCAGATCGATTAAAAATTCATACCTCTTCTGGTAGAAAGGAGTGATCTCATCGGCCATATATTCAAAAAACGGTGAAGAGGCGTATGAGGCCACCAGGCTGCGCCAGTGGATCTTATTCCAGTTGGTATCGTAATCGATCCTGATATCGCGAAGGTGTGTTTTTACACCGCTCTCTCTCTTCACCGGGATCGATAATGTAACCACTCCATTGGGTCCCATGATCATGCAACGGTTCCTGTAGGTCTGCTTGGAATAGCTGTCATACTGTTCCAGGACAATCTCCTGCTGCTTTACCAGCCGGGCAAAGTAGTTAACGGGTCCGTTATAGAGAGCCGGGAAAACCAATGGAACGGTACTTACTTACTGGCCCTGACAATGCGAAACATCCTGTTCCAGCGGATCCCGCCATACTCTTTATCCACACTGAGCCAGATCAGACGGGGTTTTCCAATCACATGATCTTCGGGAACAAATCCCCAGAACCGTGAGTCGGCCGAGTTGTGTCGGTTATCGCCCATCATAAAGTAGTAGTCCATCTGGAAGGTGTAACTGGAGGCCGGCTCTCCATTGATGTACACCTGGCTATCTTTTACCTCCAGGTCGTTTTTCTCGTAGGCCTCAATGATCCGCCTGTAGAGTGGCAGCGTCTCCATGTTAATATCTACAGTTGTCCCTTTCTCTGGAATGGTCAACGGACCATAATACTCCAGGTTCCAGGGATACCTCTTATCGTGGGGAAAGTTATCCCTGTCGTATTGTCCGTCGGTGAACATATTGACGGCCTCTACAGTGACAATGCCAGGCAGGGCCCTGATTTTCTCTGCATTTTCGCTGGTTGTGGGAAAGGTATAGTTGGGGTTGTTCCTGACATCTGCCGCATCTCTGCCAATACCGAATGGCTCCAGTGAACGCGGATTAATGGGGGTGCCATTGGTTCTCACCCTGTACCAGCGCTGGATCCCCTTAAAGGATTTCTGTTTCTCACCATTGACATAGACCTCATTGTTGATTACCTGAAGGGTCTCACCCGCAATGGCCACGCACCGCTTGATGTAGTTATCGCGCCGGTCCACCGGCCTGGTCTCCACATCATATTTCTCTGCAATCTGCTTGCGCACATAATCTGCATATACCCCCATGGGGCGTGTACGATTGTTTCGTGCCTGGTCTGCCTGCATCAGATTGTAGGACTCGTCACGAACCAGGTCGTAATAGTCAAAATTACCCCTGGCGTACAGTTTGTGATCCGATTTCTCCAGGGCCACAGTATCGGAAGCGGGGAAATTGAAGACCACAATATCGTCTCTTTTGACCTTGCTGAATCCTTTCAATCTTTTATAGGGACGCTTGATCCACTCCAGGTATGATTTTCCTCCCAGTACTGTATTGGGCAGGAAAGGGATGGCCAGTGGGGTATTGGGGGTTCGGGGTCCGTATGCGGTCTTGCTCACATAGAGGTGATCGCCTACCAGCAAGCTGCCTTCCATGGAGGGGGTGGGGATTTTATAGTTTTGAAAAAGAAAGATATTGATTAGGGATACTGCAACCACAGCAAAAATAAGCGCATCGAGCCACTCAACGATCACATTGTTCTTTTTCTTCCTGCTTTTCCAGAATGACCAGTTGACCTTTTTACTCACATAGATATCGTACACCACAGGTATACCAAGAAGGAACCAGTAATTCTTCAACCAGATCACAAAAAGAATATAGATAAAGACGGCAATGCCGAACTTGAAGTATCTATGTTTCAATAACTTACTAATATTCATCACGCTTTTTATTTAATGGACCTAAAGATACGTTCTTTTCTTAAACCACCAATGAAAGGGGTGTCGGGTTTGATAGAGAACCAGACAACAACTGCCTTGCCCAGGAGGTGGTCCTCGGGGACAAATCCCCAGTACCTGGAATCGGCCGAGTTATGGTGGTTGTCCCCCATCACAAAGTAGTAATCCATCTGAATGATATAACTGTTAGCTGGTTTACCGTTGATATGGATTACTCCATCGATAATCGCCAGGTCGTTCTGCTCATAAATATCGATAATACGCTGGTATAGTGGCAAGTTCAGGTTATTGAGCTGGATGGTATCGCCACGGGCCGGAATCCGAAGAGGACCGAAATTGTCGCCGGTCCATCTGTAAAATTTGTTGTGGGGAAATATCTCCTGGTTCTGGAAAGAGAGTGTGGGTTCTGTATATCTGCTGATGCTTCTCACTTCAGGGAAAGATCTCAATGATGCAACATTCTCCTTCGCCAGATATAAAACGTGCAGGGAGTTGACCGGATTGTATGTGACAGAGTTCTTAAGGATTTTTAACGAATCGAGCAGAGGATCGGGAAGGGGCTCACCCCTGGTGGTGACATAATATTTGAATTTCTGAAGAGGCAATTCTGACCTCACTAAACCATTTACCCGAACTCTCCCTTCGGAGATCAGCAGGGTATCGCCGGGCAGGGCAATACACCTTTTGATGTAGTTCTCCCTTTTGTCGACCGGGTGAGTAATGATATCAAATTCGGATAACAGATACTCCCGTCCGTACTGTCTTACAAGAGAGTAGTAGTTTTGTCCCGGATACTGTACAACCATAGTATCTCCCTCCGGGAAGTTAAAGACAATGATATCCTCTCTTTTTACATTTGAGTATCCATTTAGCCGTTTATGAGGCATTTTAAGCTTTTCGGAGTAGGACTTTTTGCCGGAAGGGAGCTTGTTGTGATAAAAGGGGATGGCCAGTGGGGTTTCGGGCAGTCTGGGACCATAGGCCAGTTTACTCACAAAGATATAGTCTCCGGCCAGCAGGGTCTCCTCCATGGAGGGGGTGGGGATCTTGTAGGTCTCCACGAACAGTATTTTGATGGTGAATGAACAGACCAGGGCAAGCAGCAGGATAGAGAGCCATTCAAGGCCCGATTGAAGGTGACGTGGCAGTCCATATTTTCGAAGGGTCCAGTCGACCTTTCGGGTCAGAAAGATATCGAAGAGTACAATGTTGATTGGAAGCAGGAACAGGAGGCCGATCCATATAACCATCATCGACCACAACAGGCCGGAGAGAAAAAAACCAAGGTACCTCCATGCCACTCTCTCCATTCCATTACAGATTTAGAAGATCCTGCATTCCGAAAACGCCCTTTCTCTCTTTAACAAACCTGGCAGCAAGCAGCGCTCCTGCTGCAAAGGCATCTCTTGTTTTCGCATTGTGACTGAGCGTAATAGAGTCCATATGTGACTCATAATGAATGGTATGTTGTCCCATGATCTCACCTTCCCGGATCGCCTCTATGGCCAGCTGACCGGCCGTTTCCCCTTTATCATCATTACTTCCCTTCAGGTACCATCTGTTGATCTTTCTGTTCATCGCCAGAATCTGTTGGGCCAGTGTAATAGCAGTACCACTGGGAGCATCCTGCTTGTGCACATGGTGCACTTCGCTCAAGGAAATTGCATATTCCGGAAACTGATCCATGATCTCTGCCAGCTTCCGGTTCAGGGCAAACAGGATATTGACACCGATGCTGAAGTTACTGGCATAAAAGAGGGTACCATTTTTTTCCAAACACAATGCTTTAATTTCAGGAATTTTTTCGTTCCATCCAGTGGTTCCGGTTACCACCGGTACCCCAATATCGATGCACTCCATAATATTTTCGGGAGCTGCAGCCGGGGTTGAGAATTCGATGGCGACATCAATACCAACCAGCTTGCTGGCATTCAGTTGGGCACGGTTATGTTCATCGATGATCACAGGGAAGGAGTACCCCTGCTGAATCCCAAGTGCCTCGATGGTCCTGCCCATTTTTCCATATCCGATCAATGCAATATTCATTAGAACAAGATAAAAAAAAAGCTGCTCCATTCATCCGGAGCAGCTTTTAAATGAGATATTGTAAGGTCTTACTGAACTTTCTTTACAATGGCTTCAAAGGCCCGCGGGTCGTTCATGGCGAGGTCGGCAAGTACTTTGCGGTTGATCTCGATACCTGATTTACTCAATTTTCCCATAAACTCTGAATAGGACATGTCGTATTCACGAACAGCAGCATTGATCCTCTGGATCCAGAGTGCCCTGAAGTTGGCTTTCTTCTTACGACGATCGCGGTATGCATAGGAGAGACCTTTCTCATAAGCATTCTTGGAGACTGTCCAGACATTTTTTCTGCGACCAAAATATCCTTTGGTCTGCTTCATCACTTTTTTTCTCTTCTGTCTTGATGCGACAGCGTTGTTTACTCTTGGCATTTCTTTTTCACTTTTTAGATGCAGGCGGTCGTTTAGACACTTGCTGGCTCCACATCCCGGTTAAAACTAATTTACCTGTTTATTAAAAGTTAGGTTCTTACTTCATAGCAAGCAGACGCTTGATATTATCTTTGTCAGCCTTATGTACTTCACCAAAATAGGTCAGGTTCCGCTTGCGCTTCTTTGACTTCTTAGTAAGAATATGACTCTTGTAAGCGTGTTTCCTCTTGATTTTACCGGTTCCGGTGAGTGTGAATCTCTTCTTTGCTCCCGGATTCGTCTTCATTTTTGGCATTATTCCTACAATTTATCTATATAAAAACTATTTCTTTTTCACTACTTTGGGTGCCATAAACATGGTCATCCGTTTTCCCTCAAGTTTGGGAAGCTGTTCAACCTTCCCAACCTCTTCAAGGTCCTGGGCAAGCTTTAACAGGAGGATCTCACCCTTCTCCTTATATAAAATGGACCTTCCTTTGAAGAATACAAAAGCTTTCAGCTTTGCTCCATCTTCAAGAAATTTATGAGCATGCTTCAGTTTAAAACTGTAATCATGTTCATCAGTATTGGGCCCGAATCTGATCTCTTTCACCACTATCTTGGTGGCTTTGGATTTCATCTCCTTCTGTTTCTTCTTCTGCTGGTAGAGAAACTTCTGATAGTCGATGGCCCTGCAAACAGGCGGATCGGCCTTTGGTGAAATCTCCACCAGGTCGAGATCTAGCAAATCAGCAATCTTCAGGGCTTCAGCTATTGAGACAACCCCTGGATTTTCAATGTTCTCTCCAACAAGGCGAACTTCGGTGGCACGGATCGACTGATTGGTTCTGAAAGCGATCCTGTCCTTGTTGCGGTTATCGTTATTACGTCTACGATAATGGCTTGGTCCTGCTATGACGTGTTCCTCCTATAATTTAGTTAAACATTAGTCTCAATTGGCTTCAACTGATTCTCAACTTCAGACTGCAAAAATTGTGCAAATTCTTCCAGTTTCATCACTCCTTTATCACCCTCTCCCTGTCTTCGAACGGAAACTGTACCGCTTTCTTGCTCCTTTTCGCCTATGATAAGCAGATATGGAATTCGCTTTAACTCGTTATCCCTGATCTTCTTACCTATCTTTTCACTCCGCTTGTCAATCAGGGTGCGAATATCGCAATTTTTAAGGAATTTTGAAACTTTTTCCGCATAATCGTGATATTTTTCACTAATGGGCAGAATCACAACCTGATCGGGTGTTAGCCAGAGAGGGAATTTCCCGGCTGTATGTTCGATCAATACGGCCACGAATCGCTCCATGGAACCGAAGGGCGCGCGGTGGATCATCACCGGCTGATGTTTCTGATTATCAGCACCGATATACTCCAGTTCAAAACGCTCAGGAAGGTTATAATCCACCTGGATAGTACCCAGTTGCCACTTTCTTCCAAGCGCATCTTTCACCATAAAGTCCAGTTTGGGTCCGTAGAATGCGGCTTCGCCATACTCCACTACCACATTTTCCATTCCTTTGGCTTCCACTGCTTCGATGATGGCCTGTTCGGCTTTTTCCCAGTTCTCGTCTGACCCGATATATTTCTCTTTGTCCTCAGGATCCCTGAGTGATACCTGGGTTGCAAAGTCATTAAAATCCAGGGTCTTAAAGATGTATAAAATGATATCGATTACTTTCAGAAACTCCTCCTTCAACTGGTCGGGCCGGCAAAAGATATGGGCATCGTCCTGTGTAAATCCGCGTACACGGGTGAGTCCGTGCAGCTCTCCGCTCTGTTCGTAACGGTATACGGTTCCAAATTCAGCCAGACGAATAGGAAGATCCTTGTAAGAACGGGGTTTGAATTTGTAAATCTCGCAATGAGCGGGACAGTTCATGGGCTTGAGCAAAAACTCTTCCCCCTCCTGCGGGGTCTTAATGGGCTGGAAGCTGTCTTTTCCGTATTTGGCATAATGGCCCGAAGTAACCCACAGCTCTTTCTGTCCTATATGCGGAGTAATCACCGGTTCATATCCTGTATCGCGCTGCACCTTTTTCAGGAAATTTTCCAACCTTTCTCTTAACTGTGCCCCTTTGGGTAACCAGAGCGGAAGTCCGGGTCCAACCCGCTGTGAGAAGGTGAAGAGCTCCAGTTCCCTGCCCAGTTTCCTGTGATCGCGCAATTTGGCCTGTTCCAGAAGTTCCAGGTGCTCTTCCAGCATTTTTGCTTTAGGGAAGGTCACCCCATAGATCCGGGTCAGCTGTTTCCGTTTTTCATCTCCCCTCCAGTAGGCGCCTGCCACACTCAGCAGTTTAATAGCCTTGATGGGAGAGGTGTCGGCCAGGTGCGGACCCCGGCAGAGGTCGGTAAAGTTGCCCTGGTGGTAGAAGGAGATGGTGCCATCTTCCAATTCGCTGATCAGTTCGGTTTTGTACTCATCACCCTTATCGCTAAAGAACTTCATGGCCTCCTCTTTAGTCACCTCCCTGCGCTGGTATCTATTTTTTTGGGAGACCAGCTCCTTCATCTTCTTTTCAATCTTCGGCAGGTCACCATCGGAAATAACCACATCATCGCCCGTATCCACATCATAATAGAATCCGTTTTCGATGGCGGGCCCAATGCCAAATTTAGTGCCCGGGTAGAGCGACTCAATGGCTTCGGCCATCAGGTGGGCCGAAGAGTGCCAGAAGGCGTGCTTCCCGTCGGGATCGTCAAACTTATTGAGTTTGATGGTGGCATCCTCCTGGATGGGACGGTTCAAATCCCACAACTCGTCATTCACATTGATGGAGAGTACCTCGCGTGCCAAGCTGTTGCTCAGGCTCCTGGCTATATCCTGTCCCGAAACACCCTGCTCATACTGCCGTACCGATCCATCGGGAAAAGTGATGTTGATCATTGAATAGAAATTTAAAAAACAGCGCAAAGATACGAAAACTACAGGGAACCTAAAGGTTCTCCAGAATAAATTCGGTCATCCTGGTATAGAGATGGAAATAGCCATCCTTTTCGCTGTTCAGGATAAAACTTTTCGCGTCGGGCAGGTAGGTGATGGTGTTGTCAGAGACCTCTTCGAAATTGGCTGCATCAAACAACGTTTCAACCTGTTCACCTGTTTTATATGAATGATTAAAACAAGTGGATAAAAAATGCGAGATAGTCGGTTCACGGTCATCGGTTTTTAGTTAATTTCGCTACAGGAAGGAAAAACCTTCCTGATTTCCAATATCAAAGTTTGGCATGCTATTTGGAATTACTTAATCAACAACCAGAAAACCATTTGTCATGAAACGTATACTTGCCATACTGCCCCTGCTGTCACTAATTGTGATAAGCTGCAACAGAGAACCCTTTGCCGATGCCACAGTAGACCTGAACCCCGCCTATGTAGGAGAAATGGTCCGGTTTACCAGTTATTCCACCAACACTGACCATGTAGAGTGGGATATGGACGATGGTATTACGTATAGTGGGCCCGTTGTGGATCACTATTTTATTGATCCCGGCTTCTATGATGTCCGGCTAAATGCTTTCGGCGTCAAAGGAGGTGTAAGTACAGCTGTGATCCCGATGGAGGTGATTGGTTCTGAAGTTACCATTATTGTAGAGGATTACGATTATGAGGATGTTTTTATCAAGGATGTGGAAATTTATCTTTTTCGTACCCTGGATGACTGGGATACCGGAGACACAGACCTGGCTATCGGTCCCTTTTACACCAACAGTTACGGAGAGGTTAAAATTGACGGTCTCAGCTACCAAAAGTACTATGTGGACGCATATATCAGTTATGGAACTACAGGCTATGTAAATTGGCTCCTGGGAGCGGACGATGAATACTGGATCGAAACACAACTCCTTACAGCTGGTCCGAATATTTACCATTCCTTTACTGCATACGTGGA
>DAOWNM010000066.1 GCA_030642565.1 Bacteroidota bacterium
CCTGTCCAATCGTGACACTTGATACCAAAATGATTGTTTCCCCTGACTGCCAGCGTGCTGTTTCCGTTATTTGACTCAAGGCATCCCTGGGCCAGTGTGATACTGGCAGGGACCCCAACCCTGACCATCTCCCGCATGGCCAGATCCGAAAAGGCCCTGATATACTCCTCCCTGGTGCTCTTCTTCTGTCCATTAACCTGATTGCTAATCAGAGATAGCATCAGTATTAACAATGTGATCTTTATAATGCCTGATGATTTCAACAACTGTTCCCTCATTTGTTCAATGAAAACTTGATGGTGGTAAAAATAGAGATATGCACTATAATTTCTCCCTGGAGTTTTTAACAATCTCCTTCTCATTAACGTCAGTTGATAACAAAATCTTATACCACAGATATTATCAGTAACTTTATTTTCAAATAAGCTTACACCATGAAACAGAGGGCATATACTGTCAGGTTGTATGAATTTGACCAACTCGATGAACTTTCGGAAGAGCAGGTTCTATTAGTAAACAGCGCCATCAAAGCCGCACGGGATGCCTATGCTCCGTATTCAGAATACCATGTTGGCGCAGCACTTCGTCTGGCCAATGGAGAAATTGTTATTGGCAGCAACCAGGAAAATGCTGCCTACCCTTCAGGGCTCTGTGCTGAGCGGGTAGCTATTTTTTATGCCGGGGCCCGGCACCCGGATGTGCCGATCCTCTCCATAGCCATTGTTGCCATCCGTGAGGGTATCATCCAGGAGGGGCCTGTTGCACCCTGTGGAGCATGCCGTCAGGTCATGTATGAAAAAGAATCACAGGCAAATGCTCCCATGGAGGTGATCCTTTATGGCAGTAAAAAGATACAGGTAATCAACCAGATCACCGACCTGTTGCCACTTCCTTTTAAGCTGGAGAACCTTTCTTAAAGAAGACCGGGAAAATATCCATTTTCGGATAAGGAGCCACCACTTCAATGTGCTCTTTTTTCACAGGATGAATAAATGAGATCCGACGTGCGTGCAGACTGATACCTCCGTTGGGGTTGGTTCTTCTGGCTCCATACTTCCTGTCCCCCTTAATCACACTCCCTATACCGGAAAGCTGAGCCCTGATCTGGTGGTGACGGCCGGTTTCCAGTATAATCTCCAGCAGGTGATAACGGTCAGACGATGCCAGTTTCCGGTAGTGAAGGCGGGCATGTTTGGATCCTGGCACCTCATTGTCGTATATATAACTTTTGTTCTGTTTTGTGTTTCGGGTAATAAAATGCTCCAGGGTGCCAGAATCGGGCTGTGGGCACCTTTCAACGATGGCATGGTAGATCTTCTCCACCTTCTTCTCCTTAAAGAGACCGGCCATCCTGCTGAGGGCCTTGCTGGTTTTGGCAAATACCACAGCTCCACTAACGGGACGGTCCAATCGATGTGGAATACCGAGAAATACTTCCCCGGGTTTGCTGTCACGCTCCTTAATAAACTCCTTCAGTAGCCTGTCCAGTGATGCATCGCCGGTTTTATCACCCTGCACAATATGTGAGACACGCTTGTTGACAATCATCAGGTGATTGTCTTCATACAAAATAGTAACAGGGGGTTTTAAGACACTCATACACTTTACACTGAACACTAGGCACTAGGTTCTCTAGTATTGTTCATTTTTGTTTGGAAACGCCTGCGATCGCACATCTTCAATGTAATTCTTTACAGCGCCTTTTACCTCCATCTGCAAGTTGTGGTAGCGCCTCAGAAAGCGGGGTGAAAACTCCTGGGTAATACCCAGCATATCGTGCAAAACCAGCACCTGGCCACTAACATCAGCCCCGGCTCCGATTCCTATGGTGGGAATTTTAATCTCCTTAGTCACCTCTCCCGCAAGTTTAGCCGGAATCTTCTCCAGTACCACAGCAAAACAACCCGCTTCGGCAAGGACCATTGCATCTGATTTTAATTTACCGGCCTCCTCCTTATCGGTGGCCCGGACCACATAGGTCCCAAATTTATGAATGGCCTGGGGAGTCAGTCCCAGGTGCCCCATTACAGGGATACCGGCTGAGAGTATCCGTTCAATGGATTCTTTGATCTCGATACCCCCCTCCATTTTAATAGCGCTGGCACCTGTCTCCTTCATGATTCGGATGGCCGACACCAGTGCTTCTTTAGAGTCGCCCTGGTATGTCCCAAATGGTAAATCAACCACCACCAGTGCCCTGCTGGTAGCCCTTACCACCGACGCAGCATGGTAAATCATATTGTCGAGGGTGATGGGCAGAGTGGTCTCATAACCGGCCATTACATTGGAAGCCGAGTCTCCCACCAGTATCACATCAATACCTGCCTGGTCTAACAGGCGGGCAAAAGAGTAATCATACGCGGTTAACATGGCTATTTTCTCCCCTTTAAGCTTCATAGCCAGAAGCACATGGGTGGTTACGTGTTTTACATTGCTGTGCAGGGTCATGGTTTTTGCATTAAGATTCACTGCAAAGTTTACAATAAATTTCCTTTTGGCAGTCAATTTGTCAGTAAACCTGACATACAACCGGCAGATATTTACAGATAATTGTGCCAATATAACATCCAAAGCCAAAAAAATCCGATTGGCATAATCTTCGTTAGGCAAATGGTACCAAGATGATAAACACGAAAATAAACAAATAATAGTTATGAGTAAAATTATTGGAATAGACTTAGGTACCACAAACTCATGTGTATCGGTAATGGAAGGCAACGAGCCTGTTGTAATCCCTAACAGCGAAGGAAAAAGAACCACTCCCTCTATGGTAGCTTTTGTTGAAAACGGAGAGCGCAAAGTGGGTGACCCGGCCAAAAGACAGGCCATCACCAACCCCACCAAGACTGTCTCCTCCATCAAACGTTTCATGGGTGAAACCTACGATAGGGTGACCAAGGAGATCGGACGGGTTCCCTTTAAGGTCATAAAGGGTGAAAACAATACACCACGTGTTCTGATTGACAACCGCAAATACTCCCCACAGGAGATTTCAGCCATGATACTTCAAAAAATGAAGAAGACGGCAGAAGACTACCTGGGACATGAGGTCAAAGATGCTGTTATTACTGTACCGGCTTATTTCAGCGACTCACAGCGCCAGGCCACCAAAGAGGCAGGAGAAATTGCCGGACTTCAGGTGATGCGGATCATTAACGAACCTACTGCCGCATCGCTGGCATACGGTCTTGATAAAAAGACTTCCGATCTGAAAATCGCTGTATTTGACCTGGGTGGCGGTACATTTGATATCTCCATTCTTGAACTGGGTGATGGCGTATTTGAGGTCAAATCGACTAACGGTGATACACACCTGGGTGGGGACGATTTCGATCAGGTCATTATCGACTGGCTGGCCGAAGAATTTAAAAAAGATGAGGGTCTCGATCTGAAAAAGGATCCCATGGCTCTTCAACGCCTGAAAGAGGCTGCTGAAAAAGCCAAGATTGAGCTCTCCAGTGCTACACAGACCGAAATTAATCTTCCTTATATCATGCCGGTGGATGGTGTCCCCAAGCACCTTGTGAAAAGTATGACCAGGGCCAAATTTGAGAGTCTGGCCGACAGCCTGATCCAGGCCGTCATCGAACCGTGTAAAAAGGCGCTTAAAGATTCAGGCCTGAGCAATAGTGAGATCAATGAAGTCATTCTTGTGGGTGGTTCCACCCGTATCCCGGCAATCCAGAAAGTTGTTCAGGATTTCTTCGGGAAAACACCCTCCAAAGGAGTGAATCCCGACGAGGTAGTGGCCGTAGGTGCTGCCATCCAGGGTGGTGTGCTTACCGGTGAAGTGAAAGATGTACTGTTGCTCGATATAACACCACTTTCACTGGGTATCGAAACCATGGGCAGTGTCAGCACCAAGCTCATTGAGTCCAATACCACCATACCCACAAAAAAGACTCAAACCTTTACCACAGCTGCAGACAACCAGCCATCGGTTGAGATTCATGTGCTGCAGGGCGAAAGGGCAATGGCCAAGGATAACAAGACCATCGGAAGGTTCCACCTGGATGGAATCCCGCCATCACCCCGCGGACTCCCCCAGATTGAGGTCACATTCGATATTGATGCCAACGGAATCCTGAATGTCTCAGCAAAAGATAAAGGAACCGGAAAAGAGCAGAGTATCCGAATTGAAGCATCATCGGGACTCTCCGACAGTGAGATCGAAAAGATGAAGCAGGAGGCCAAAGAGAATGAGGAGGCCGATAAGACAGCCAAGGAGCGTATTGACAAACTCAACGCAGCCGACAGCCTGATATTCCAGACAGAGAAGCAGCTTAAAGAGTTTGGCGAAAAGATCCCTGCCGAAAAGAAAACTCCCATCGAAGAGGCGCTCAATACGCTGAAAGAGGCACACAAGTCGGAAGACTTGGCTGCCATCGACCAGGCCACTGAAACGTTGAACACTGCGTGGCAAGCCGCCTCACAGGATATGTATAATGCACAACAGCCAGGTGCCGAAACCGGTCAACCCGATAACGAAGCTGCAGGTGAACCATCCCCCGGGAAAGGGAGTGATGATGAGGTAACCGACGTGGATTTTGAGGAGGTAAAATAGCAACTACCACATACGATTGTGAAAAAAGGGTGTCTCAAAAGGGCACCCTTTCTCTTTGAGGTTTTTTGTCGTGAAGCGATTGTTGCTTCACAAAAACCGAGCCTGTGAGCTCAGCGCGGAACTAATCCCAGTTCAGCTCAAAAACACCCCTTCCAAATAGTGCCTCTTTTTCGCTATATTTGGTTTTATGTTCAGAGCACTACCTATCTGCTTGTTGTTATTCGGGGTCCTCGCCCTTCAGGGACAGAACCTGGAGGACAGAGAGGGACGGAAAACTGGTCACTGGAAAGTGGATTATCCCAATGGAAAAACCCTCTATGAAGCTGATTTTGTGGAAGGCCGCCCGGTAGGTGAGATAGTTCGCTATTATGAAAACGGTGCGGTAAAGGCCCGGATGATATTTGAACCGGGGGGGGGTCGCAGCCAGACACGCCTGTTTTACAGAAGCGGTAAACCGGCAGCAGAAGGATGGTATGTGAAGCAGGTCAAGGATTCGGTGTGGACCTACTACTCAGAGTTTGACGGTTCTGTAAGAATCAGGGAGCCATATCTGGATGGAAAACTGGAAGGAGTAGTACGAAGCTATTATCCCAGCGGAGAGATCTCTGAAGAGGTGGAGTGGAAGCAAAATGCGAAAGATGGGTCATGGAACCAGTACTATAAAAACGGTGCTCCCAGGCTTTCGGGCCACTTTAAAAACGGACTGCTGCAGGGATCATATGAGGTATACTTTTCCAACAGCACCATTAAGATCAGGGGGAGTTACCTTAAGAACAAATCGCATGGAACATGGCGTTATTATAATGAAACTGGAGAGGAGATCTATGCACTGGAGTACCAGAACGGAGCTCCATCTGACCGGGAAAAATATGAATTATGGATTCAGGATAGCCTGAAGAAATATATTGTCGTGACCGAGCCAGAATCCCTTCAACAACGTTAACCTCTAATGAAGAAATTCAAACTGCTATTCGTGATGGTGCTGGTATCGGTGGGAGTACAGGCCCAGGAGATTGCCACTGGTGTATACTGGATCTATTTCAGCGACAAGGAGGGGAACGGCTACCAGATTGACCAGCCCGCTCAGTTTCTCTCTGATCGTTCGGTGAACAGGAGAGCCATGCAGGGATTGGCAGTTGACCGGGCAGACCTGCCGGTAAATCCAGCCTATCTGCAGGAGATCAATGAGATGGGTGTGGAGATCAGGCATGTCTCGCGGTGGTTAAACGGAATCGCCATGATCAATATGGATGACACGACCTTTCAACAGGTGCTCCAGAAGCCGTTTACCGATACGGTGCCATGGATTCCTGCCACAAGCGACCACTTCTTTCCTCATAAAAGTGGCGAATCGAGATTCGATCCACCCCTTGAATCAGCTCCCCCATTCGATTACGGGGTAGCCAGAAAACAGGTAGAGATGGTGAGAACAGATCAGTTGCATGAACTTGGATATACGGGTAGAGGAGTGTGGATCGGTGTGCTGGACGCCGGTTTTTTCAATGTGGACAGCCTGCCCTCATTTATACCACTGATTGATGAGGGGCGAATTCTGGAAACCCGGAACTATGTCAATGAGACTCCCCTGTTTCGTCAGAGTTCATCCCATGGCATGAATGTTCTCTCCATTATGGCAGGCGAATGGGATGGCAATATGGTTGGAACTGCGCCCCATGCCAGCTACCTGCTTTGCATGACTGAGGATCCCGACAGGGAGACACGGATCGAGGAGATTGCATGGATTGAAGCGGCAGAGTATGCAGACAGCCTGGGGGTGGATGTGATCAATACATCGCTGGGATACTCTGAATTCGATGGAGAGGTGTTTGACTACACCTACCGCCATATGGACGGGAAGAGCTCCTATATCTCAAGGGCTGCATCTCTGACAGCCTCACGGGGAATGATTCTTTGCAACAGTGCGGGTAATTCAGGGGACGATGAGTGGTTCTATATTACCGCTCCGGCCGATGCCACCAATATCCTTACGGTTGGAGCGGTAGACAGTACCAACCTGATTGCAAACTTCAGTTCCAGGGGACCCACCTTTGATGCCCGCATCAAACCTGATGTGACCGCCATGGGAAAAGCCACCGGTGTACAGTCAAAGAACGGCGAATTGGCCAAAGGGAACGGAACCTCTTTCTCGTCACCGGTGATAGCCGGTTCGGTAGCAACGCTCTGGCAGGCTTTTCCTGAGCTTCCGGCCCGGGAGATGATTCACATGGTCAGGCAGAGTGGTGACCGCTCTAAGAATCCCGATTCAACCTATGGATTCGGAACTCCCAATATGCTCAGCTCCTACCACACCATTACCCGGGTACCTGCAGGGTTTGCACCTGGCGAGATGGAGATCTGGCCCAACCCGGCCAGTGAACGGATCATGATCAGGCTCCCGGAAACAGAATTTGGAAAACAGCAGGTCCGGTTCTATGATCTGAGTGGAAAAATGATCTGCTCCCTGCAGATGGAACTGCCGGGTGAGATGGTCCTCCCAGGAACCATGAACAGCGGAATCTATATCATTGAGATCCGGACCACCAGTCATATTTATCACAGCCGGTTAATCAAACAGTAATGCCGGAAGAATTTCGCTCATTATCAGAGCTGCTTGGGCAGGTAAAAGGGGTACTCAAAAAAGGGATTCCAGGCCACTACTGGGTCATTGGAGAGATCATGGAGCTGCATGAAAACCGGCACTGCTACCTGGAACTCATTGAAAAAAGCGAGGAAAACGACTCCCTGCTGGCACGGGTCAGGGCCACCATCTGGGCCTCCCGCTACGGCATGCTTCGCCCATTTTTCGAAGCCTCTACAGGAATCCCGTTAAAAAGCGGAATCAAGATTCTTTGCAAGGCCTCAGTGGAGTTTCATCCCCAATACGGATTAAGCCTGAACATCACCGATATAGATCCCTCCTATACACTTGGGGATCTGGCCCGCAAGAAACAGGAGGTGATTCAACGTCTCCGGAAGGAAGGTGTTTACGATATGAACAGGGAAGTGCCTTTCCCCGTTGTTCCCCAGCGCATTGCTGTGATATCCTCCGAAACTGCAGCAGGCTACGGAGACTTCATGGAGTCCATGGAAAAAAACAGGCATGGATTTCTTTTTCATACCACGCTGTTTTCGGCAGTTATGCAGGGAAATGAGACCCCTGGATCCATCACATTGGCACTGGAGAAGATTTATGATTCGGAATCCGATTTCGATTGTGTGGTCATCATCAGGGGTGGCGGGTCAAAAGCTGACCTGGAGAGTTATAATCAATACGATCTGGCCTATATCATTACCCAGTTTCCACTTCCTGTAATCACCGGAATCGGTCACGAAAGAGATGAATCAGTGGCTGATATGGTGGCTCACCTTGGTTTAAAAACACCCACTGCTGTGGCAGAGTTCCTGGTGGACCATCTGCTGGCCTTTGAGTTCCGGCTCTCTGCTCTGCTGGATCGGCTCTCCACCTCGGTTAGCAGCAGGGTTCAGGGAGATCTTTCCCGGCTGGATAGGTACCAGGGCGACATGGTGCACATGAGCAGGGCATTGCTGCAGAAGCAATCAGAATATCTCCAGCATACCGAACAGCACCTGCGCAGAGAGCTCTCGAACCAGTTTGACAGGAGCAGGGATTATCTTACCCTGATAGAAAAAAGGAGAGAACTGGTAGATCCACAGAATATCCTTAAAAGAGGGTATTCAATGACCCTGCTGGATGGCAAACCGGTCCTGACTATCAAGAACATCAAGCCAGGGAACCACCTGGAAACCAGACTCCACCAGGGAAGCATTTTTAGCAAAGTTGAACACACCTCCAAAAACAATGACAAAAGAGAAAATTAGTTACAGTGATGCAATTGCCGAAATAGAATCGATCCTTCAAAAGATTGAAGGAGGCAGCCTGGACGTGGATGAACTGGCCGAAAAAGTGAGCCGGGTTACTGATCTGCTGAAGCTCTGCAGAAACAGGCTCACCAAAACAGAAACACAGATCAATAAGATTCTGGATGAAGGTTAATGGGTAGTGGGTAGTCAGCCGGCACGCGGCACTAAATATGAAGAGCAATTGTATCAAGCAGCTCGCTAACCTTAATGGGCTTGGAGAGGTAATCATCACACCCCGCTTGACGGCTGATCTCCCTCTCTCCCGACATAGCATACGCAGTCTGGGCAATTACCGGCAGATCAGGACGCTCCTTTTTAATCTCCCTGGTGCACTCATAGCCATTTATCAGCGGCATATTGATATCCATCAGTACCAGGTCTAAATCATCATGTTTCCTGAACATATCCATGGTCTCCTCCCCATCTTTCGACCAGAGGATTTCAACCCCGGTCTCTTTCAGTGCCTCAAACAGGAAATAGTAGTTGGAGTGATCATCTTCAGCGATCAGTATCTTCTTATCCTCCCACAGTCTCAGATTGTTAGATGGAGTTCTCAGGGCCGCCTCATGTTTCAATGGAATCTCATTCCGTGGAAGGGTAAACCAGAATGTGGCTCCCTCTCCCGACTTGGACCTAACTCCAATCACCCCACCCAGAATTTCAGTCAGGTTCTTTGAAATTGCCAGCCCCAGTCCTGTTCCGCCATAGAGTTTGGTCTTGGTTTCGTGACCCTGCATGAATCTTTGAAAGATCACCTTCTGTTTCTCCTCACGTATCCCTATTCCCGAATCTTTTACATAGAAGTATACTCCCTCAGGATGCTCCTCCAGTCCCAGGATGATTTCACCCTTTTCAGTAAATTTTACTGCATTGCTCAACAGGTTCACCAGGATCTGCTTCAACCGGAAAGGATCGGTATAGATGGCCAGTTCATTAAGGGGCCAGTCCCATTTCAACTTGATTGATACATTCTCTTTGCCGGTACGCTTGATATTCTGGATAAACATCAGGTGTAACTCCTTAAAAAGTTCCTTAACGAAGCACTCCGAGATATGAATATTGACCTGTCCGGCCTCGATCTTTGCAATATCGATAATATCATCGATCAGCCGCATCAGGTCATCTGCTCCCTGGTTGATCTGAGCGATAAAGTCCTTTCGCTCATCCTGATTTAGCTGTTCGTCCGATAAAAGATCCGAAAATCCCACAATAGCATTCATGGGGGTCCTGATCTCATGAGACATATTGGAAAGAAAGGCTGTTTTAAGTTTATCCGATTCCTCTGCTTTATATTTGGCTTCCAGTATTTTGCGTTCTGCCTCTTTTCTCTCGGAAATATTTTTAAGGATAAGAACCATCGACTCGGGTTTCCCGTCGCTGGTGTAGATGGCACCTGTGGAGATCTCGGCATCAAATATAAACCCATCCGGACGAACCGCCTGGTACTCCAGGTTCTTCAAATACCCTGTCTCCCAGGTCCGGTGAAATTCCTTGATGGATTTTCGCCACTGATTCTTCACGATAAAGCAAAAATATTTCTGGTCGTATACCAGATCAGGCTCCACATCGAATGCCTCCAGAAATGCACTGTTGAAATCGAGAATTAATGCACCGGGATCAACCACAATCATGGGGTCGGGCGATGATTCAAAAACACGCCGCTGCCGCTCCTGGTTTAGCCTGATACTGTCCTGGTGCCTGCGCCTGTCGATGGCCAGGGCAATCTGGTCGCTGGCAAATTCAAGCAGTTCAGCATCCGATTGAGTATAGATAGTCTGATCCGTATAGGATTGAATTGCAAACACTCCGATGGTTTTGCCTTCATGCTTTAAGGGAACTCCCAACCAGCACACACAAGGGGCACCAACCGGCTCAATTTCACCCTGAGTGGTCAGTTCCTTCTCACGTTTATTATCCACCAGCTGTGCCTCACCCGTTCTGATTACAAAACTGGTCAGTGTTTTCCTGGCCGGGAACTCGGTAAATGTATCCTTTTCATCCTCCATAAAAGGGAGGGAAAGGGTATCTGAATCCTCGTTATAAAGGGCAAGAAAACAGTTGGTGGTATCTACCACCCTGCCCAGTGACTCCCTGATCATGCCATACAACTCATCCAGACTATGGGTACTGTTCACCGCGTTGGAGATATCAAACAGCACCTGCTTGACCTGCTCACCAC
>DAOWNM010000044.1 GCA_030642565.1 Bacteroidota bacterium
AATCAGGATCGAGCTTATTCATCACCTCATGAAAATAGGTAAGGGCCGAATCGTACATCTGCCTGTTATAGAGAATCAGGCCAATATTTCCCAGTGCTCCGCACTCTTCAGTAGAAAGTCCGTTTTCCCTGTAAATGGTATAAGCTTTAAAGTAGTGCTTTTCGGCTTCAGAGAGCCTTCCCATGTCATGGGATACATTACCCATATTATTTTCCATATTGGCGATACCCAGCTGGTCATTCTCCCTTTCATAGGCATTCAGACTCTGCAAAAAAAAGAAGTAGGCTTCACTGAAATTGGCCATATCATAATAAAGACTTCCCATCTTCAGGGCACAACTCCCTATCTCAGTGAAATCCTCCAGTTTGATAAACTCATCATACGCCTTTTTGTAGTATAGCAGGCTGCGTTCGGTAACCAGTTTCCTCTCGTAAATCTGACCTTTGCTCTTATATAATAAGGGGAGGAGCGATTCAGGATCGTTTCTCTGCAGCATCAGTTCTGCGCGGTTGGCAAAATAGAGGGCACTGTCCGGATACTCTTTCTGCAGCGAAAGAGAGAGTTCATAATAGGTGGTGGCCAATGCATTATCGGTCACCACAACAGCCATATTCAAAAGACTGTCGGTCCTTGAATCCTGTGCATAGAGATGGCTGAAGGGCCAGAATGCAATGAATAGTAATATCAGAATTCGATTCATGGGCTGAAAGGGCTTCTCCGTCAGGTATAAAACAAATATACTTATTTTGGGATGAAAACTGTCATACGGGGACTGCTGAATCCACCTCTTTGCACGGGGTTATATACTTTTGGAAAAAATATATTGATGGCGGAAAATCTGAAATTTACTCGTGGCGAAGAGCTGGCAAATGCGGTCTCACACTTCTCGGGAGCTCTGCTTGCGGTGGCCGGCCTTGTACTGATGGTTCACTACTCTATAATCAATGGAAACGGCTGGCATGTGGTGAGCACATCTGTTTTTGGTGCATCCATGATCGTGCTCTATCTCTCTTCCACATTGACTCATATTCTGCCCATTGGAAGGGCCAAAGATATTTTCTTCAATTTTGACCGGATCGCTATCTATATCATGATTGCCGGGACCTATACCCCCATTGCACTAATTACTCTCAATGGACCTATGGGATGGGTTATTTTTGGGATTGAATGGGGACTGGCTATTGTGGGGACAGTGATGATCCTGATACAGCCTGGCGATTTTAACCGTGGTGTTAGCACCTTTTATGTGGTGACTTATGCAGTGATGGGCTGGCTGATCCTGATTGCCATCGTACCGGTGATGAACAGACTTCCACTAATGGGTAGCCTGTGGATCTTAATTGGTGGACTCTGTTATACGGTGGGTATTCTTTTTTTCAAAGTGATTCGGTTCCCATATCACCATCTTGTATGGCATATACTGGTACTTGCCGGAACAGTTTCACATTTTTTTGCTGTATTTTTCTATATGATTCCCAGGTAAATGGAGAAATGTTAATAGTCGTTGTGTTTTTGGTTTTAATTTGTATTACTTTTGTACCGTTATTAATTATCAATCTATTACAATGAAAGAAGGTAAAGTAAAATTCTTTAATGAATCCAAAGGATATGGATTTATCAAGGACGTCGAATCCGACGAAGAGTATTTTGTCCATGTATCTGGCCTGATCGACAAGATTAAGGAAGATGACAATGTAACTTTCGAACTTACTGAAGGACGAAAAGGATTAAATGCAGTGAATGTCAAACTTATATAGTTAAACATATCATCTCATATTAATCTGAACCCTTCGCATTAGCGAGGGGTTTTTTTGTTTGTGATCTTTTTCCAGCTACTTTTATAGTCAACTCAAATACCGATCCATGAAACTAAATCGACGACGCTTCCTATCAAGTACAGGGACCGTTGCAGTAGGAGCCTCACTGGGACTTCGTGCAGGTGAAGTCAGCGAAACCCGTAACCTGCCAGTTAAACCAGATCTGCCTTCGCTGAAGGGACGTAAGATCTTATATACCTATGGCGGTTGGAAAGGGCATGAACCGAATCAGTCCCTGGAGCTCTTCAAACCATGGATGGAGAGTGAGGGCGCTGTGGTGGAAGCATTTGACAACCTGGAACCCTATGCCGATGCAGTATATATGAAGAAGATCGATCTGGTCATCCAGGTTTTTACCATGGCCACCATTACGAATAGGCAGGAAAAAGGGCTCATTGGAGCAGTCTCCTCGGGGTGCGGATTGGCAGGCTGGCATGGCGGACTCTGCGACTCGTTCCGGAACAATGTAGATTACCAGTTTATGACCGGCGGACAGTGGGTGGCACATCCGGGAGGGGTGATAGACTACCACGTGAAGGTAACCGACCATGAGGATCCAGTGACGAGCGGAATATCAGATTTTAATATGCACAGTGAGCAATATTACCTCCATGTGGATCCCAATATGAAGGTACTCGCCACCACTACATTCGGGGCCGATCACGCCCCCTGGATCGATGGATGCACCATGCCGGTGGTCTGGAAAAAGATGCATGGAAAAGGGAGGATATTCTACTCTTCGCTGGGCCATGTGATGAAAGATTTCGAAGTACCGGAAGCCCTGGAGATCATGCAGCGTGGTATCAGATGGGCCTCTGCCAGCAGATATGCTCCGGCCGAAGCCTGGAAGAGACCGGTATATTAAATTTATTTTAAATAGGGAGCAGTGTGATTGCATTTCTGAAAATAATAGTTAATTTTCCAATCACAAATTGAAATAATGAAGTTAGTGACCAATCATATTTACTGGCGATGGCTTTGGTGGAACCACCTTATAGATGCTTCGTGGGCAATGATTGGACTGTAGAGAAAACAGATCACAAAACAGAATACGCGGGGCATGTTAGAGATAGCAGCCCCGTTTTTTATTGAACAAAACTGAAATTATTAATACCCTAAAAATTCAATTATGAGAAAGAACAAGAAGATCATCCTGAGCGAAAAAGAGATGCCGAAACAGTGGTATAACATTGTAGCTGACCTTCCCGGAACACTCAATCCTCCCCTGGGACCCGACGGAAAACCGATTGGTCCGGAAATGCTGGCACCCGTATTCCCCATGAACCTGATTGAGCAGGAAGTAAGCACCGAAAGGTGGATCGATATACCGGAAAAGGTGATGGAGATGCTAAGTATCTGGCGTCCGGCACCCATGGTCCGGGCCTATGCACTAGAGGAGGCTCTGGGTACGCCTGCCCGGATCTATTACAAGAATGAGAGTGTTTCCCCGGCCGGAAGTCATAAACCTAACACAGCTGTGGCCCAGGCTTATTATAATAGAGAATTTGGTATTCGGAAACTGACTACCGAAACCGGGGCAGGACAGTGGGGGAGCGCGCTAGCTTTTGCCTGCTCACTGCTGGGAATGGAGTGCAAGGTATTTATGGTACGAGTCAGCTTTGACCAGAAGCCATTCCGAAAGATGATGATGCAGACCTGGGGCGGAACATGCATTGCCAGTCCAAGCAACGAAACCCAGGCAGGACGTGATGTGCTGGCCAAATACCCCGACACCCCTGGCAGCCTTGGCATCGCCATCAGTGAAGCAGTGGAGGCAGCCGTAACCGATGAAACAGGTCAGACCCGCTATTCGCTGGGGAGCGTGCTGAATCATGTGATGTTGCACCAGACCATTATCGGACTTGAAGCGAAAAAGCAACTGGAAAAGGCGGGAGAGAAGCTTCCCGACGTGTTGATCGGTTGTGCCGGTGGCGGCAGCAACTTCGCAGGGCTCAGCTTCCCATTTATACAAGATAAAATCCATGGTGCCGAAATTGATGTCATCGCTGTAGAACCGAAGAGTTGTCCTACATTGACCCAGGCTCCTTTCGCCTATGACCATGGCGATATTGCTAAAATGACTCCGTTGCTGGCCATGAACTCCCTTGGACACGGTTTTATTCCGCCTCCCATTCATGCCGGTGGACTCAGGTACCATGGGATGTCACCCCTGGTGAGCCATGCAGTAAAAGAGGGACTGGTTCGTCCCGAGGCCATACATCAGCTGGAGTGTTACGAGGCGGGGTTGCTTTTCTCCCGCACAGAAGGGATCATTCCTGCACCCGAAACCACCCATGCCATCGCTTCAACGATCAGACAAGCCAAACTGGCAAAAGAGGAGGGAAAAGAGAAAGTGATCCTTTTTAACTTCAGCGGCCATGGACTGATGGACCTGGTAGGTTATGAAAAGTTCTTAAACGGAGAGCTTAAAGATATTAAACTCGCGACAAAGGATTTTGAACAGTTCACAGCTGTGCTGAAGAACCATCCTTCCCCAGTTGTTTAACCTCTGGCCGAATTAATTTATTGCATGAATAGTATTGCAGTATACTGCGGTTCAAGCAGCGGGAACAATGAAATATACAGAGTACATGCAGCAGCTACCGGAAGGTTTCTGGCCAGGCAGAGAATCGACCTGGTCTATGGAGGAGGTAAGGTTGGTTTGATGGGGGTGCTGGCCGATGCGGTCATGGAAGCAGGGGGGAAGGTCACTGGTATCATCCCAGGCTTTTTACAGACCAAGGAGGTAGCCCACGAACAGCTGAGCGAACTGATTACTGTGGAGACCATGCACCAGCGCAAGGCACTGATTCATGAGATGAGCGATGGATTTATGGCCCTTCCAGGGGGGTATGGCACCCTGGAAGAACTCTTTGAGATGTTAACGTGGGGACAGCTGGGATTGCATCCGAAGCCGGTGGGACTACTTAATATAGAAGGGTTTTTCGATCACTTGCTCTCCTTTCTGGACCAGATGGTACAGGAGGGTTTTCTGCATGAGATCAACAGGAATATGGTTCTAACCGGCCACACTCCGGAGGATCTGTTTGAAAAGATGGTTGCGTACCAGGCACCAACTGTGCCCAAATGGCTCTGAACAGAGTTACCCTGCCAGGTTGGCTGAAAGCTTGATTTCGGCTGCTGCCACCAGTCTGGAAATGGGACATTTTTGCTTGGCAGCCACTGCCAGTTCTTCAAATTTTTCCTGCGACAGACCGGTGCATTTGACATTGCACTCAAGCTCAATAATGGTAACCAATGGTCCGGTCTCATCTTTTCCCAGGTGCACTTTTGCTGTGGTCTCCACACTTTCAGGAGTCAACCCCTCACCGCTAATAAGGGCGGCAAGAAACATGGAGTAACAACCTGAATGGGCTGCTCCCACAAGCTCTTCGGGATTGGTGCCGGCACCCTCCTCAAAACGGGATTGAAAGGTAAAGGGTCCGCTGTAATTACTAAAATTCATGGTGCCCTTACCGTCTTTCAGGGTACCGTTCCATTGTGATTTTGCTTTTCTGATCGACATATTGATGATGCTTTTTGGTAAAAAAAAAGTGTCGTACAGATAACCAGTCCGACACATAATTGTTCAGTTTCAGCAACCGACTATATTGGAAAATATCTTAGTTCCGACCGCGTCCCCTGTCAGGACGTTCAGCCTCACCTCCCTCTCCATCCGGATTGGCCTGCTGACGTTGCTGGCGCATCTCGTTTCTTCGCTGCTCCTGCATCACTATAAATTTTTCATACTGTTCCTTGGTCAGCACCTCTTCATACTGTGCATTACGTTCGTCCCGCATCTTCATCATCTTCTCCCGCATCGCTTCGCGATCGGTAGGAGGACCGCCGGCACTCATCATTTTCTGACGCTCAATCTGCCTTTTATTATAAAAGTCCATTTCGATAGCCAATACTTTCTTGTGCTGCTCATCTGTCAGTTTAAGGGTTTCCGAGGTACTCTCCACCCGCTCTATGATATCCTCTTCTGTCATCTGGAATCCGCGTCCCGTTCCGTCACCGGGTCCCTGTGCGGTAATATTCAATGCAAAAAGAGAAACCAGGAGTGCAAGTCCAATCATTCTAAAATTTACTACTCTTTTCATCTTCTTTTTTTTATTTAATAGTATAACTGCTTCTATGATTGATCTATTATAAAAAGGTTTAATTTAAATGTATAATTAAAGTATGTAACAACATTAAACCTTGAGGCGTCAAATCAGTCAAAACCCAACAAATAGCAAACCCTGCAACAACAGTGAACTGTGAAGATAGAGCTTAAAAACCTGACCAAGACCTATTCCGGCGGATTTAAAGCCCTGGACAGTGTGGATCTGACCATTACCGACGGGATGTTCGGACTGCTGGGGCCTAATGGTGCGGGAAAATCGACGCTCATACGGATCCTGGTCACCCTGATGCAACCTACCTCAGGCCAGGTGCTGCTGGATGGGAAAGATATTAGCGGTTACCGCAAAGAGATCAGGAAGATGGTGGGTTACCTCCCCCAGGATTTCAGGTTCTTCGCCAAATTGCGCTCCTGGGAATTCCTCGATTACGCTGCCCGGCTGGCAGGAATGAACTCAAAAAGAGAACGGAGTGCACGTGTGGATGAGATGCTGGAGAGCGTGGGACTCTACGAGTTCAGGAATCGCATGGCCAATAAGCTCTCCGGGGGGATGAAACGAAGGCTGGGAATTGCACAGGCGCTGATTGCCAGTCCCTCCATAATTATTGTGGATGAACCCACAACAGGGCTCGATCCGGAGGAGCGGATCAGGTTCAGGAACCTTCTGTCGGATCTGGGCCGTTCCGAAACAATAATTATACTCTCCACACATATTGTGGGGGATATCTCCAGCACCTGCAACCAGATGGCACTATTGAACGAAGGAACGCTCATCTACCATGGTACCCCGGATCACCTGGTAGATCAGGCGAAAGGGTTTGTCTGGAGGGCCGAAATCAGCCAGGAGAAGTATGATTCATTGAAATCTGAGGTACCCATCATCTCAACCATTCCTTCGGGTGGAGGCTGGGAGATACAATTTGTTGGAGATAAACCTGCAGGAGTAGAGGCAGTAAAGGTCGACCCCAACCTGGAACATGCCTATGTTCACTACATGGATAACAAACTGGAACACTGGAACCTGAAATGAACCTGATCAACATATGGAATGTGGCCACTTATGAGAGTAAAACGCTCTTCAGAAGCTGGTTCTTCAGGATCTTTGCCATCATGGCTCTTTTGATCCTCTTTGGAACCAATATGGGGGTTTTCGGTGGACACACCAATGCACGGTGGACTTTCCGTGCCATTGCGGCCAACCTGCCCTATATCAATGTTCTCTTTATAAACGTGGCACAAGCGATCATTGCCGTCTTCCTGGCTTCGGATTTTCTCAAACGGGATAAAAAACTGGATACTACCGAAGTGATCTATGCGCGACCCATTACCAACGGAGAGTACGTGGTAGGTAAAACACTGGGCATCCTGGTACTCTTCATTGGACTAGTCCTGATGGCGCTAGCCATGACCTTGATATTTAACCTGATACGAAAAGATGTGCCGGTGGTCTGGGTAGCCTATCTCTACTATCCACTGTTAATCACTATACCGACACTGGTATTTATCCTGGGGCTCTCCTTTTTTATGATGATCCTGTTCCAGAGCCAGGCAGTTACCTTTCTGGTACTGTTGGGTTATATTGGCCTGACCCTTTTCTATTTCCAGGACAAGCTCTACGGTATGCTGGACTACATGGCTTTCAACCTGCCCATGGTATACTCCGACTTTATCGGATTTACCGACTCACGACTGATCCTGCTGCATAGGCTTACCTACCTGCTACTGGGAACCGGCTTTATCTTTGCCACGATCCGCTTTCTGAACCGGTTGCCTCAGACCGGACGCTGGAACAGCCTCAATCTCTTTGGATTCATAGGTTTTGTTTCAGCCGGACTTTTTGTTGGGGCGCTTTACTTCAACAGCTATCGCGATGTTACTGCTGACAGGGAAGCCTACCTGGAGTTGAACAACCAGTTTGCGGGCAGACATGTGATCGATGTGGTCTCCAACAATCTGCAGGTAGAGCAGCATGGGAAATCGCTGCTGATCACTTCCGGAATGCGGGTTCAGAATCAAAACAGTACCCGGCTTGACACACTGCTCTTCTCGCTGAATCCCGGTTTCTCCATCGACAGCATAACCAGCAGGAGAGGAGCCGTTGACTATATCCGAAAGAGACAACTCCTGATACTGGTGCTTTCCGGTGGATTGGAACCGGAAAGGAGAACAAGCTTTAATATTCACTACAGTGGCGTACCAGACGAATCAGTTGCCTACCTCGATATTACGCGGGAACAGATGGAGGCTGCCAAGCGGATCATGGTAGCCCCCATAAACAAAAAACCAGGGATCATTCATCCCGATTACATGCTGCTTACCCCTGAACTGAATTGGTATCCGGTGGCAGGAGTGGGATTCAACCTGAAAACATTCCAGCCACAGGAGCTTGATTTCGTCCGTTTCAGGCTGACTGTAAAAACGGATAGCACACTGACGGCCATTGCACCGGGCAGGAAAACCGAAGATGAGGAGGGGATCCATTTTACACCAGAAAATGATTTGAATGCATTTCCACTGATCCTGGCCCCCCTTGAAAGGAGAAGCATGGAGATCGACGGAGTGGAGTACAACCTCTACCTGAACCCGGACCATGACTATTTCTCGGACTACTTCACCCACATCACCGACACCATCAAGTCATTGATTACAGAGGCGAAAGATGACTATGAGCTGGATGAACTGGACCTCTATTACTCCTTCGACCGGATCAACCTGGTGGAGGTACCCATCCAATTTCATGCTTACGAACGTCCCTATATACAGACCGTTGAAAATATTCTCCCGGAGATTATCCTGTTGCCCGAGAAGGGGGCAGGGATCAATACCCTCGATTTTCAGAGATTCAAAAAAGCGGAGGAGCGCCGCAATCGCAACAATGAAAATAGCAGGAGTCCCCGCGAGATGGAGACCGACCAGTTCAAAAGATTCCTGCAGAACACATTTTTCAGGGCTGAAACCCGGAGCAGGGGAAGAGGCGGAGGCGAAGAGCTGATTACCTTTCAGGGCGATATCAGCTACAACAAAAATCCTTACTGTGTCTTCCCTCTTTACTACAGTTATGTGACCGGTATCAGTTCAAAAGATTACCCGGTATTTAACTCCATGCTGGAGATCTACCTGAAAGAGGGTTTTGATGTCTCCCCCAGAGATGGATTCACCGGGGGGATTACCGATAAGGAGCGGGCCAACCTGCTGCTGAGCAGGAAGAGCATGATTGAACTGTTTGCCCGGTGGGACACAGAACTCACCTCATCGTTAATCAATCAGACCGGCAGCTTTATTATCTCTGCACTGAAAAACAGGGTGGGGATGAACAATTTTGATAATTTCTTCTACTACTACCTGGAGGACCATGCTTTTTCGGAAATCACCTTTGAACAGTTTTCGGCTGACTTTTACAAAGAGTTTAAAGTGGAAATTGCACCCTACCTGGAGGTGATCAATGCAGGCGGGGAGATGCCCACCTTCCTTATTTCGGAACCCGATTATCTGCAAACCCGTGACGATATTGGTGATGTCTATCTTGTAAAGTTCAGTATTACCAATGTAGGGAATGCACGGGGATTGGTCGATTTCAATTTCCGGATCATGGGACAGGGTGGTTTTGGAGGCGGGGGCGGCATGACCGAGGAAAAACGACTCTACGAAGTGGAGGCCGGAGAAACCAGGGATGTGCAGGTGGTGCTTTACGACCGGCCCATGATGATGACCGTTAATACGCTGATATCAGGAAATATACCTTCCAGCTACAACAATTTCCTCCGATCAGCCACCGAAGTGATAACAGCCGACCTGGAGGAGTATGAACGGAATTCCGAACACCCGGTCAGTTTTATATTCAAGGATGAATTTGTGGTGGATAACGAAGATGATGGGTTCAGCAGTTTCTCCATCTCCCGGGAGAGCAAGTTAAAGCAGTACATCGACTCCAGGAAAAAGGAGGACGACGGACTACTCTATGAGAGTCTGAACGAGTGGTGGACCCCTTCACGGTGGACCCCGGTTGCACACTCTGCTTACTATGGGGAAACCCTCCGGTCGGCCATGGCCATTCGGAGGGGCGACGGCACCAACCATGTCACATGGAGTACCTTGCTGCCTGAGAAAGGTTTTTATGATGTCTACGTCTATATTCCTGTATCTGCTATGTATCAACGTCCTTCCCGCAGGGAGCAGGGAGGCGGACAGGGAGGTCAGGGACAGGGCTCGGGCATGGGCATGGGGAGAGGTTTCGGACCACAGTTTGCCGATAAGGGGGCCGATTACCACTACACCATCTCTTCCAGTGAAGGAAGCGAGAAGGTGATTTATGAACTAAACAATCCGGAAGATGGATGGAACCGTCTTGGATCTTTTCATTTCCCGGCCGATTCAGTATCGATCCGGCTTACAAACCAGACCGATGGCCGGCGGGTCATAGCCGATGCGGTCAAATGGGTAAGGAGAAAGTAAAATGGATAAGTTTTAAGTCGAAAGCATAAAGCAAAAGTAGAAATAATGAAACGTTTTTGGATATACAGACAGATGGTGATAGGCCTTGTGGCGGGAACCATGATCGTGTGTGAGACCTCCCTGGAGGCACAGGCACTGCTGACCATCGACCGGTCCATGGATATTGCCGTGGATAACAGTCCCGATATGCAGCAGACTGAGCTCTCCCTGGTAAGAAGCCAGGAGAGGCTCAATGCCCAGCGGGCAAGGCTTAAATCGCAGTTCTCTATCACCCTGAACCCCTTTGAGTATGAGAAAACCAACCGTTTCGACTCACAGACCAGTGAGTGGTACCTGAACGAATCAGCCTCTTCGGGGGGGACATTCGCCATTAACCAGCGGATCCTGCCCACCGATGGTGAGTTGACACTGGTGAACCGCTTCTCCTATGATTACAGTTTTACCGAGTCTGCATTTGCCCCGGACCCCCTCTCCAAAACCTTTAACAACCGGTTATACCTACAATTCACCCAGCCTATTTTCACTTACAACCGCACCCGTATGGAGACCGAAAAACTGGAACTGAATTACGAAGCTTCCCTGATCCGGTACCTCCTAATGAGGCTGTCGCTGGAGCGGAATGTTTCCCAGGAGTTCTACGCAGTCTACTCCAACCAGATGAGGCTTGAGATCGCCCGGGAGGATCTGAAAAACAATGAAGAGAGTTACGAAATCATCAGCAACAAAGTTGAAGGGGGACTGCTGGCCCTGGAGGAGCTCTACCAGGCAGAGGTCAACCTGGCCATCAGCCATTCCGGAGTGTTCAATTCGGAGCTGACCCTGGCCAACAGCCTGGACCAATTCAAGGTACTTATCGGGCTTCCCCTGGATACCACCCTTCTGATTGCTGCCGAGATCATTGCCGATACCGTACCGGTGAACCAGGAACTTGCCATCACCCATGCCCTGGATAACAGGATGGAACTGCGGGAACGGGAGATCGACCTGGAGAATGCCAATTTCGATCTGATCGTGGCAAAATCGACAAATGAATTTGCCGGTTCTGTTACCGCCTCCTTTGGGGTACAGGGGAATGATGAACTGTTTTCCAACCTGTTTGAAACGCCCACCAACACTCCGGCCATCGGACTTACACTGAACATACCGCTGTTTGACTGGGGGGAACGGAAATCGAAAATCAAAGCAGCCGAAGCGAGCCTGCAGAGTACCCGGATCAGCTACAAGGTAGAACGAACCGACATAGAGATGAATATTCGCTCGGTGGTCCGGAGCCTGAAAAACCTGGAGAACCAGATCGAAATTCAGCGCAAAACCGTTGAAAATGCAGAACTGGCATATGACATCAACCTGGAACGGTACCGCAACGGCGACCTGACCAGCCTGGATCTGGGGATGTACCAGAATCAGTTCTCCGAATCCAAGATGGCCCTAACCAATGCCATTATCGATTATAAAATAGAGTTGCTGAACCTGAAGATCCAGACCCTGTACGACTTTGAAAAACAGATTCCGATCATTCCGGAAGAGCTGAAATCCAATGATAATTAAAACAAATAGATATCCAGAACCCATGAAACGATTGCGATTTGCCCTATGGTCCCTGATGATACCGGCCCTGCTGGTCTCATCCTGTAAACAGCCCGATATGGAGGTCAACAC
>DAOWNM010000022.1 GCA_030642565.1 Bacteroidota bacterium
AAAAGAAATTTGAGGTGGGATTGGTAAACACTGTCGATTACAACATGTCTAAGAATCAGCTGATTGCCACACAATCTGACCTGCTCCAGGCTAAATATGATTTTATTTTCAAAACAAAAATTCTCAATTTCTATCAAGGAGAACCCATCACACTTTAACATTCCAAATCAATGAAATCAAAAAGATTAATCATCATCATAGGCATCTCAGCTGTAGTGCTCTTAGGCGTACTTGCTATTGGGAAAAAACAGGGCTGGTTCGGAAACGAGGGATACCTCAAGGTTGCTGTTGAAACTGGTATTGAAAGAGAGATTGTAGAGATCATCACCGCCAATGGGAAAATCCAGCCCGAAACAGAGGTGACCATCTCTCCCGATGTATCGGGCGAAATCGTGGATCTTATGGTTAAAGAGGGAGACGAGGTAAAAAAAGGTCAATACCTGCTTAAAATCAAGCCGGAGGCCTACCAGATGGCACGGAACCGGGCCGAAGCTTCACTAAACAATGCCAGGGCCAGGCAAAAGCAGGCAGAGGCCCAATTGGAGATGGCCAATCTTGACTATAAAAGAAACAAACAGCTTTACGAAGACGAGGCCATTTCAACCTCAGAAATTGAACAATCCCTCACCTCTTACAATACATCGCTTGCTGAAAAAGAAGCCTCTGAGTTTTCGGTTATGAGTGCACAGGCTACCCTGGACGAAGCGGATGAGAGCCTGACCAAAACCTCTATTTACGCTCCTATGGCCGGTACAGTATCGAGCCTCTCTGTTGAACTGGGAGAGCGCGTGGTAGGAACATCCATGATGTCGGGGACAGAGATGCTCCGCATTGCGAACCTGAACCGGATGGAGGTGGAAGTGGAAGTAAATGAGAACGATATTGTTCGGGTAACTAACCACGATACTGCTCTCATCGAGGTGGATGCATATCCCGACACCCGGTTTAAGGGTGTGGTTTCCGAAATTCCGGTCTCTGCAAATATCATGGGGGTAACTACCGACCAGGTAACCAATTTTATGGTAAAGATCCTGCTCCTTCCTGAATCATACGAAGATAAAATTTCCGAAACCAATCCATACCCGCTGCGTCCGGGCATGTCTGCCACAGCAGATATACAGACGGACCGCAGAACTGGTATATATTCGATTCCCATCCAGGCGGTTACTACAAGAATGGATACAACGGGAACAGCTTCTCACAAAGAGGAGCAGCAAATCGGCCAGGTAAGTTCGGACGGATCTGTCAGTAACGTCACTCTGCCATCCGATGCAAAACCCACCAGCGATGAGCCCATGGTTGTGGTATTTGTCGTATCGGAAGGGAAAGCCTGGATGAAACAGGTAAAGACAGGTATCCAGGACAATAACTATATTGAAATTACCGAGGGTCTCGATACCGAAGCTGAAATCATTATAGCCCCCTATTCGGCCATTTCACGACAGCTGAAGAATGAACTGCTTGTGGAAATCGTTACTGAGGAAGAGCTCTTTGCAGGTGATAAAAAGAGAAAGGATTAACAGAGAATGACCGAACCCCTTATCCTGCATATTGAGACTGCCACCGATATTTGTTCGGCTGCACTTTCAGAAGGGGAACGGCAACTTTCGCTCGTCGAAAGCAGCCAGGAACGGTCTCATGCTAAGCTGTTAAATGCTTTTATCAGACAATCGATGGCCGATGCCCGAAAGGAGTTCAAAGATCTCGATGGTATTGCGGTAAGCAAAGGTCCGGGATCCTATACGGGTTTAAGAATAGGGGTCTCTACAGCCAAAGGCCTTGCTTATGCCCTTGAAATACCTTTGCTGGCCTCGGGTACGCTGGAGAATATGGCCAGCGGTGCAGCATCGAACGCTGCAGTAAAAAAGCTGATAGCATTGCATGACGATCAGTTGCTGCTCTGTCCTATGCTGGACGCCCGGAGAATGGAGGTATACGCAGGATTCTACACCACAAAAAACAGCCTGTTCAGAGAGGTGTCGGCCGACATTATTGAAGGAGATAGTTACCATAAGATCCTTGAATCACATCCTGTTTGCTTCTTCGGAAACGGGGTTGAGAAATGTAAAGCGGTCCTGTATCATTCAAACGCACATTTCATTGATGGAATCAATCCCACGGCAACAGCGATGATTGCCCCGGTACTCAAAAAATATCATCAAAAACAGTTTGAAGATGTGGCCTATTTCGAACCCTTTTACCTGAAAGAGTTCATTGCTACGGTACCAAAGAAAAAGGTGCTGTAGTCTGAACAACAATCAAATAATATATTGATATATTTACATAATAAACAGACCAAATGGCTTCGACATCAGATTTTAGAAACGGATTGTGCCTTGAATTCAATAACGACCTCTATACCATCGTCCAATTTCAACATGTAAAGCCCGGAAAGGGTCCTGCATTTGTAAGGACCAAGATGAAGAGCCTGACCTCTGGTAAGGTGATTGAGAATACTTTTTCGGCGGGGGTAAAGGTAAATACAGCAAGGGTTGAGAGAAGGCCATACCAGTACCTCTATACAGACGACATGGGTGTTAACTTCATGCACCTGGAGACCTTTGAGCAGATCTCCATACAGCCCGACATGATTGCAAATGTCGACCTTATGAAGGAGGGTCAGTCTGTGGAAATTGTGGTACATGCCGATACTGAAACACCTCTTACTGTAGACCTGCCTCCCTTTGTAGAGCTTAAGGTGACCTATACCGAACCGGGGGAAAAAGGGAACACGGCCTCTTCCTCGGCCCAGAAACCGGCAGAGCTGGAGACTGGTGCCAAGATCATGGTACCGCTATTTATCGATACCGGGGAGATGATCAAAGTTGATACAAGGGATCGTTCCTACTCTGAAAGGGTGAAAAAATAGGGCAAAAACTTCTGTATGGGTAAATTTTCTGAAAACCGGCTCAAGCTATCCACATTCAAGTTGAATGCATTGCTGGATATCACACTGGCAATCAACGACAATGTATCGACCAGTGAATTAATCCGCCGGTATGAGAAATTGCTCACCGACGATCTGGATATCGGGAAGGTCATCGTTCTGAAATTATCAGATAAGTGGGAGTGCCTGCTTAACTCGGGATTCGGACACAGGTTTTTTGAGAAGGTAAATATGGAGCGGGATCTCCTGCCCTTTGAAGAGATCTCATTTATTACATCAGAACCGCAACACTTTCCCGAGCTGGTGGATATTGTCATCCCTGTATCACACAAGGACGAATCCATCGCTTTTGTATTGATTGGCGACATAGAGGAGGAGGGTGAAGGGGTCAGCCCCATTATTAAACATCTTCGCTTTATCCAGACCCTCTCAAACATCATCACTGTTGCTATTGAGAACAAAAGGTTGTTCCAGGAGACACTTCGCCAGGAAGCATTGAAACGGGAGATGGAACTGGCCAGCAAGATGCAGACCATGCTGATCCCGGCCAATGAGAAGCTTCCCTCCAATGAGCATATCTGCATAAAAGCCTTTTACCATCCTCACTTTGAGGTGGGTGGGGACTACTACGATGTGATTCAGCTCAGTAAAGAGGAGGTGGGACTCTGTATTGCAGATGTATCCGGAAAGGGGATCTCAGCAGCCATCCTGATGTCCAACTTCCAGGCCAACCTGCGTGCCCTGTTTACCGCCGAACACAGTCTTACCGATACCCTGCACCGACTGAATACGAGTGTGATGAACAGTGCCAAAGGAGAGAAATTTATTACACTCTTTATAGCCAGATATCACTATAAAACAAGGGAATTAAAGTATGTAAATGCGGGTCACAACCCGCCTCTGCTATATAAGCCAGGGTCAAAAAAGCTAACACAGCTCGCCAGTGGTTGTGTGGGGATGGGCATGCTGGACGATCTTCCGTTTGTAAACGAAGCAGTGATCACAATAGAAGAACCTGCTAAACTATTCTGCTATACCGATGGCCTGGTAGAGGTCATTCAGGACTCGGGTATTGAATTTGGAACAGAGAACCTGGAAAAGGAGCTTACCAATAACAGTCCGCTTGAAGAGAATATTCAGACCATTATTGAAAATCAAAAAATCCTGGAGGGTTCTGCTGCAATCTTCGATGATATCTCCATTATTGGAGCACAATTTCCAGGGGAAAAAGGGTTCAGTTAGACCATCGTTTTATCCTCCTCGGGTAGATCCCGGTGGTAGATGTCCATGGCCACCAGCATGGCGGTATATCCCCAGAAAAGGACCGAAATTTTATCTGTATCAAGGAAATTATTAAGCACTCCGTGCAGATAATAGGATACCAGTCCCACCAGCACTGCCAGGGAGAAGATCCTGATGGTACGCCTCTTTGATCTGAAATATACCCGGATGCCCGTATAGATAGTGGTTCCAACTACCAACAAAACAGTTAGCAAACCAAAAACACCAGCTTCTGCCAACGGCCCTAGGTACTCACTGTGTGCATTTCCCATGGTACCAAAATCGGTGCTGATCCGGGTTTTTTCATAGGAACGCTGATAGCGGCCATACTCAAACTGGTAGGTTCCCGGACCAAACCCGAAAAGTGGTTTGTCTTTCCACATCCGGAGGGCACAGCTCCAACGGTTAAGCCTTTCAAGGTTGGATTGATCGGTGGAAATATTTGAGATGGATTGTACATGTTCTGTGAATTCGCCGGAAGACTCTACACGGTTCTGCTCAAGTTTTACCATCATATCTGTCCTGACAGAAAGGAACAGGCCCGACAGGATGACTGCCGCCACCAGCACAATCTCAAAACGAATTTTCAATTTGAGAATGGCCCAAAATCCAACCGAGGCCAGTATACTCACCCAGGTGGCCCTTGTATAAGAGACTACTGTGGCAAAAATAAACAGCAGCATCAGCAACACCATCAGGAACCGGGTATTGATATCCTCCCGCTTGATAAACAGGAAGAGAGCCACCAGGACGGGCAGAATGAAGCCCATGGTTGCGCCGTAAGAGGTATGGTCCTTGTAAAACGGAGAGGCCGCACGATGCGCCATCACCTGGTTATCCAGTCCGTACTGCATGTGGTTGATCAGGGTATAGATAATCACTCCCGAAAATGCAATAATAAAGAGCCACACATAGGTATGCATGTGCTTCTCTTTTCTGAACAGCTGCGTCGCCAGCAGGTAGAAGCCCACAATAAACCAGAGTCTTGAAGCAAGCATCTTAAAGGAGACCAGCATGTCGGTGCTTGTGAGACAGGTGATAAACAACCAGCCCAAATGAAAATAGATGGCCAGGGTAACAGGGTGCCGGAGTACCTTCAGATCGATCCTGTCGCCCATCAGGTACTTCACCATGTAGAGCAGCAGTAACCCTGCCAGCAATGGCTCAGTAGGAAGGTACATATCGATGGAAAGACCCTCAATCAATCTGCTCAGTGGTACGGAAACCGGGACGAAAAATACTATGACCAAGAGATACTTATCTACTGCAACAATAGCAAGGGCCAGGAACAACAGTACAGCAGGAACCAGGGGAATATAGAAGATTTCCAACGCAAGCATGATACTGTTCAATGCTACGAAAGAGATCAGGATCCCCCAAAGAAGAGCCTTCGGATACCTTTCCTTGATTCCGTTTATCATTTCTCTTCCTGAATAGCCACCCTGGCCCTGACCTTATCGATGATAATCAGTACAATCAATGCAAACAAGAGTGAAGCAAAAGTGGATACAATAACAATCAACGATTTTTTCGGATAGGCCTTTTTCTCTGATGGAAAAGCCTGTTCAACTACAAACTTATGGGGCAGGTTCTGTTCGGCTTCAAGCCTGGCCTCCTTAAACCTGAGATTCAGATCAGAGACCAGGGCGGTTTCATAACGGAGCATATTCATCATTGTAATATAGAGGGCCCCGTTTTCCGAAATGGCTTTGATCAGGTTATTTGTCGGATCCCCGCTGGTCTTCAGGTTTTGGGAGACCTGTTCACTCAACAAATTCATGGAATCCCTTAATATTGCAAGATTATGAGCGGCCTCCAGGTACTCCTTTTCTACCAGGTGGAATGCCTCCCAGGCACGCTCTTTTTTCATACTGTTGTACACTGTATCCACCAGGTTGGAAATATCATTGGCAATATTTGCTGCATACTCCGGATCCCTGTCCATCACCGAAACCTCCACCGACATGTACTCTGTGAGACGAAAATTGATGTTGGACTTATACTCTTCATAAAGCCGGGTTAAGGGATATTTTTCATCGGGCTTTATCTCATAATGTTCCATCAGGTTGTACTTCTGAATAATCCGTGCACGAATCGGTTCTGAATTCAGAATCTGCAGGAGCTGTTCAGCTTGCTCCTCCTCTCCAAAACCATGCACATTCTGTCTTCCTGAATAGTTCTGCGAAAGCAGGTCCTTGGAGATCGATGCATTGGAGGCAGGAAACATGATGACTGATGACTGGAACATGGGGGTGATCAGCACCGAAATAATGATGGAGGCAATTCCTGCCATCAAGCCAACCCCTGTCAAGATTGCCCGTTTCTTCCAGATATAGATTAAAAGATCGACTGAACTGAAATTGTAACTTGGTTGCTTCGCGTTTTCCATATCAATGCATGTTATTGTTCTTTAACCCTTATCAGGTAGTAATTCTTTTTCCCTTTTTGAACCAACAGATACTTGTTATTGATGAAATCTTCGCCGGTTATACGCTGGTCAGGTCCGGATAACTTCTGTTTGTTAATACTCACACCTCCTCCGGCTATCATGCGTCTGGCCTCTCCCTTGGAGTTAAAAACACCCGTTTCCACTGCCAGAAGATCCAGGATATTCTGATCCATATCTGACGAAGAGATCTCGAACTGAGGCACTCCCTCAAAAACAGAGAGAAAGAGATCCTCCCTGATCTTCTTCAGCGATTCGGTGGTGCCTTCTCCAAAAAGAATACCTGAGGCTTCCACAGCCATATCATACTCTTCGCGGGAGTGCACCATAACGGTGAGCTCCTGGGCAAGTTTCTTCTGCAAGAGGCGAATATGTGGTGCCTCAACATGCTCTGCAACCAGGGCTTCGATCTCTTTCCGTGTAAGCATTGTAAATATCTTCAGGTATTTCTCAGCATCCTCATCTGAAACATTGAGCCAGAACTGATAAAACTTGTACGGAGTGGTCCGAACCGGATCGAGCCAGACATTGCCCTCCTCTGTCTTACCAAATTTTCCGCCATCCGATTTGGTTATCAGTGGCCATGTGAGAGCATATGCCTCTCCCCTTTCAATGCGCCTGATCAACTCGGTTCCTGTCACAATATTTCCCCACTGGTCTGAGCCGCCCATTTGCAGCTTGCACTGGTAATCGCGGTAGAGTACCTGGAAATCGTATCCCTGTACCAGCTGGTAAGTAAATTCAGTAAATGACATACCCGACTTGCTGTCAGAGCCAAGCCTCTTCTTTACTGAATCCTTTGCTATCATGTAGTTGACAGTAATATGTTTGCCAATATCCCTAATAAACCCCAGGAAAGAGAACTCCTTCATCCAGTCGTAGTTGTTCACCATAAAGGCCCTGTTTGAGGCCTCCGTTTCAAAATCGAGAAACCTGGAAATCTGCTTTTTCAAAGCCTCCTGATTCTTTCTGAGCGTAGGCTCATCGATCAGGTTACGCTCCTGCGACTTCCCGCTGGGATCGCCAATCATTCCAGTGGCACCTCCCAGCAGTGCAATGGGCCTGTGCCCTGCATGTTGTAAGCGTTTCAGCATCATCACACCCACCATATGGCCAATATGGAGCGAATCGGCTGTGGGATCGATCCCCACATAGACCGTTACCTGTTCCCTGACCAGTAACTCCTCTGTACCTGGCATAATATCGTGGATCATTCCCCTCCACTTCAACTCATCAACCAGATTCTTATCTACAGTGATCTCTCCCATTTGCTAATCCATTAACTTACTAACCCATTAACCTTCATTATATTGCTACCGGAACTACATTTTCCTTTCCCTCTTTCTTCCTGGGAATAAACTCTTTCCAATCCTGCTTTTTCAGATAGGGAAAAACAGCAGGAGCAAAAGCCGACAATGACTTATATAGAAAAGAGCCTTCTATACGCTCTGGCTTAATAATCTGCTTCTTTTCATTTACCTGGTTCACGGGCCAGAGTGTCATACTGATTACAAAAGCAGTTACCAGCAGTCCAAATCCCATCCCCAGCAAACGGTTTACAAAACTTAGTGCCACCGCTTTGATAAGTTTTTCCACAACAAAAGCCACCAGATGTACCACCAGAACAATGGATACAAAAGCGACTGTTAAAGCGATGACATTTATATAATCGGGTGAAATATCAAAAAGAGAATCGAGAAGTGAAGCAAACAGGGGTCGCAACTTGATAGCACCAAGAATTCCCAGCACCAATGCCACCAGGGAGGCCGCCATGTGGATCAAACCCTTCTTAAAACCCCTGTAGAGTGAGAAGAGTAAGGGTACAAGAAATATAATATCAAGGATATTCATACAGAGCATTAAACGCACAAATAAACGGAATTCTTCGGAGATTTGATAATATTTTGTTTGCGTTGGATCAAAAAAAAGCAGATATTGAATTATTAAAAAAAATCCCGTATGGAGATCAGAAAATTTAGATCGGAATACAACCTGGAACTGATCCCTGCTTCGCATGAGGGAATTTTTCTGGGCGACCTGGTTTGGGATCCCATCTTTGGCCCACCAGATTTCTCAAGGAGAGGCATGCCCAATACTATCTATACCGCTTTCCTGGATGCCAGGCTGATAAGTGATGGCGACTGGGAACAATTCAGGAAAGAAAACCAGGATACTCCACTTGTCAATGCCCATTTTGCAACACGCGGTGTTGATGTGAATTTGGAATTTATCAATGAACTTCAGCATCCGAAGATTGGAAAAATCAGTGGCGATTTCAGAACCGAAAAGCTAAGTAAATTCACCTTTGGGAACTTGCAGATGCGGGAGATGGATGACCTGATACGTATTAAGATTGACCAGTTCCTGGAACAGATGAAAGCCTCCCACTGGAGTGAATATGATGGAAGCATCCGAAGGGTCTTTATGATCACCGAACTCTATTACGGCACCATCCGGATTGTAATCGAAAAACAGTTCAGCACAGAACTGGAGGCCATCCTGAAGAAAGCTAATCTTCAGGCTATGGGCAAATCAGAAGGAGGCCACGTCATGGAGTATGAGTTCTCACACGACAATGTTCCCTTTGCCATGCGAATCGAAAGGGTGCGTAATTTCAATGGTTAACAGCTACCTTCGGCTTCTGCCAAGGGCTAACCGCGCACCCAGTGCCACATTAAAAGAGACATCACTGCCCGAATGATTAATGATGTACCATTCCGGCCTCCAGTCGAGACCCACCTGCACCGGTCCCAACATCAGGTAACTTCCCAGATTCAACGCCAGGGTTCCGAATATCTCATCATATTCATGACTATTGTAATATCCTATTCCCCCTCCTGCTCCGGCGTAGAGTCCAAAGCTTCCGCTTCGTAGCAAATTGAAGAGCTTCAACCCTGTAAACTTCCATGAATTATTGGCCCAGCCAAGGTCAAATTCACTTCGGCCAATATTCTGAACCGAGAGTTCAACTCCTCCATATGCATTTCCTTCAACCCCAAAGAGACCCCTGGCCCCAACAGCGATCTGCCCCGATGCGGAACCAAGCATCAATATCAACAGCAAAGTTGCAAAATAGTACCTGAGCTTTTTCATATAGGTCATTATTTTGTGAATATCAGTGCGGAACAGAAATCAGACCTAAAACCTGGTCTATTTGTTCTATCTGGAAAAACCGCGTGGATTCTGGCTCTTTATCAACCTCTTCATGGGCCCATGTGGTATGATAAGGGACATGCACACCCCATGCACCAAGTTCCAGGGGTGGAATAATATCGGATTTAAGCGAATTACCGATCATCAGGAAAGATTCGGGAGCAATGTCAAGATGTTTAAGTAGCTGCACGTAGTGCTGCTCTTTTTTGTCGCTCATCACCTCAATATGATGAAAGTAATCAGCAATGCCCGATCTGCGCATCTTTCTTTCCTGGTCGAGCAGGTCTCCTTTGGTGGCAACAATCAATCTGTAATAGGGCGCAAGCCGCTTCAGCACAAACTTTACATCATCGAGCAACTCGATGGGATGCTCCAACATTGACTTCCCGATGCCAATGATCAGGCTAATATCTCTGGAGGATATACCTCCATCGGTCAGTTGAATGGCACATTCTACCAGTGAGAGCATAAAAGCTTTAATTCCATAACCATAGAGCCTTAGATTCGAAATTTCTGTTTCAAAAAGAGCACCGGCAATGTTCCCGTTCACCCCGTAAGAGGTAACCAGTTGAACGAACTGCTCCTCAGCATCCCTGTAGTAAGGCTCGTTGACCCACAATGTATCGTCGGCATCAAAACCGATTACTTTTATCCCTTCAATCATCACTTTCAGAAATTACGAAATCCAAAGGTAGTTATTATGGACCGATCGGTCCCAGGTCCCTGGGAATGATATCCTCACGGGTAACTGTCAGGCTTCGCATGTAAACAGAATTAGCAGTATTACTCTCATCATTAATGAAAATACCAAGTCCTGTGAGTCTTCCGCTGATGGTTGAACCAGAATCAATACCAACCGAAACCACCTCTCCATGTTGTCCGTTCCTTCGTATAGCAAGGTCATTTCCCACAAAGTGGAAATGGGGATAATCCCCCGACTCGATAAACCATTTCAGCTTGAGTATAGGCGTATGACCATGCACCACCAGGTATCCTCTCCACAGGTCGGAAGCACCTTCAAAAAAGGCCTCCCTGGTCCACAGGAAAGAGTCGCCCAGTTCCAGTTGTTTGTCCAGCATATATTGTTGCAGATCCAGGTAATCCTTCAGCAGGAGCTGATCAGCAACCGGTATGGCTGGTGATACACCCGCATGAGTGGCCAGAATTTTCAATCCCGTTCCAGTCTCCGTAACATGGTTCATGAGCAGGCTCCGGAAAAACTCCATGTACCGCTCCTCTATTTGTGACTGGAAACTAAAAAAACCCGGGAAACCAAAGGATTGCAGTGTTGCCTCTCCCCCGTTACGATACCATAGCTCCATGGGATTGTTTCCAAAAACCGAATCCTCAAGGGCATTCAACATCATCTGTTCGTGGTTTCCCATCAAGCAGGCAACAGGCACCTCCATCTCCATGATCCGGTTTACCACCTCCCGGGAGTGGGGCCCCCTGTCGATATAATCGCCCACAAAAATAATCTGATCGGGTTCATGCTTCAAAATAGCTGCAAGCAGACTATTCAGGAGACCGATCTCTCCGTGAATATCGCCTATGTACCAGTAATTCTTCATGACAGTAATCAATTAAAGTACTAAAAATTCTAAATTTGTTCCATGTCAATGACCAAAAATCAGCGATTTGGGATCATCACACTGATCATCCTGATCATCGCCACTTACCTGGTGACAAAAGAACCATGGAAAAAATCTTCCGATGAGATGCGAACTGCTGTTGGTAGGGAAACTCCTCCGGCAAACATCTCCATCACATGGCACAACCTGGCTTCAGGCTATCCCATGGCTCCTGCCGCCGATACCATCCTTTCCTATACCGGTTTTCACCTGGGTTATAACGAACGTTTCGAACAGGCTGCATGGGTAGCCTATGTGCTAACAAGGGAGGAGATAGAAACTGGAATATTCGCCCGCACAGACAACTTCAGACCCGACACCTCAATTGCAACCGGTTCGGCTACTCCAGGAGATTACCGTGGCTCAGGATTTGACCGCGGCCATCTGGCCCCGGCCGGTGATATGAAATGGAACCAACTTGCTATGAGTCAATCTTTCCTGATGTCCAATATGAGTCCACAGCTACCTGCATTTAACCGTGGGGTCTGGCGCCGGCTGGAAACGGAAGTCAGGAACTGGGCCATCGAAAAAGACAGCCTCTATGTGATCACCGGACCACTGTTCGCAGAAGTTGATTCCCTGATCGGGGAGAACGGGGTTGGCGTTCCGGGTTACTATTTCAAGGTGCTTGTGGATCTCTCTCCGCCTGATCATGACATGATCGCCTTCCTGCTGCCCCACTGCAGCTCCTCAGAGGAGCTGCTTCGGTTCGCCATCCCGGTGGATTCGCTGGAACAGCTTACCGGGTATGATTTCTTTGCAGACGCCCCCAACCAGAAGGTCATAGAGTGGCTGGAAAAACAGCTTGAACCGGACAACTGGAAATAATATGCCTAAAGGGAGCCATATTTCGGACAAGAAAGTGGATTACTATCAGACTGAAGAACTTTCAATAGATTTTGGGAAAAAAGTTCCCTTTCATGTAGATGGAGAACTCTATTTTAGCACTACCTTTGAGGTGAGGCTGTTGCCTTTGGCACTCATCATCATTTACAACCCGGAAGGGAACCATTTTTTTAATGAATAGTTTCCAGTATATCGCCTTTTACGACCTCGACCACACCATCCTGGATGGGAACAGCGCCACCCACCTGGTAAGGGAGGCCTGGAAACGTGGCGTGATGAGCAAAAGGCAGTACCGACATGCGGTCTGGCTCTCCATCCTCTATAAGTTTAATATTGGTGACCCCACCAAAATGATCAACCGGATGCTCTCCTGGCTGAGGGGAGTAAAGGAGCCAGCTATTATGGAGCTTAGCCAGGAGATATTCAACAGCACCATAAAAGAGACCATCCGGCCTGTGATCCTGGAGACGATTCAGGAACACCGGGCCAAAAATGGTGCTGTTGTCCTACTCTCCTCGGCGACCACTCCCATCTGCCAGCCAGTGACCCAATACATGGAACTGGACGATATGATCTGCACCCACCTGGAATCAAAAAACGGTATTCTGACAGGGCATACCAGTGGCAAACTGGTCTACGGGCCAGAGAAAAAAGCAAGGATGCTCGCCTTCTGCCGGGAAAAAGGGTACAATCCCCTGAAAGCATGGTACTACGGAGATTCCCATACAGACCGTCATGTAATGGAAGCCGTAGGAAATCCTGTGGCCGTCTCCCCTGATAAGCGGCTCCTTAAAATCGCCAAAAGGAACAACTGGCCCATCTTGGTGTAACCGACTTTTTTGTAACTTTTATCCATGAAATATTTCCCAATCATTCTCATAAGCGGGATACTTTTTATGGCACCCTCTCTTCATGCCCAGCTACCGGACCAACTGGTCATGGTAAAAATCCAGGAACCTGTTGAGAAAGCATTTGACATCCTGAAACCAAAAGGATGGGAGGTAGAGGGTGGTATATCCAGGTGGGACCCTGTTGCCATGGGGGGAGCTGCCAATGCCATTGAAGCCAAAATTGATTTTGCATTGAAAAGTGACCCCGGAGGTACCATCCAGATTCACTGGCTGCCCGATATCTATTTTGTTGATATGGCTGGTTCCATGGTGGCGGGGATGTTCCCGGAGGGTAGTTTCTACAATGGAATGCCCGTTCTGCGTAAAATGAATGCCATCGCCTTCCTGCAAAATCACCTTGCCCCATACCTTCATCCCGATATGCAGGTTTCTGTGACAGAAACCCGAGTACTTCCGGAGATCGAAAAACTTTGTTACGATACGGATATAGTAAAAGAGATGCAAAGCAAATATTCATCTGCAGTTGCAGATTTTTCCTATACCGAAAACGGTATTCGCTACCACGAACGGGCTTTCTGCATCATCCATGATATGGGACCCTATACTGCCGGCATGTGGAAAAACCGCAGTACCGTTGTCATCCGGGCCCCTGAAACATCTTTCAATGCATGGGAACCCTTGTTTCATGAAATCGGTGAATCGGTACAATTAAATCCACAATGGATCAATGCAGAGCTGAAGGGCCAGATGCAAAGAGGAAGTACCATGATTAAAACCATGAATGATATCAATCGGATCGGTCAGGAGATTCAGAAAGGACATGCAGAGACCAGTGCAAAGATCAACCACCAGGCCTACCTGAACCTGACAGACCAGGAGGACTTTATCAATCCGCATACCAACCAGGTAGAGAGGGGAACCAATCAGTGGGATCACCGATGGGTTGACGATCTGGGTAATGTAATCTATACCAACAACGAGGAGTACAACCCCAATTACGATCTGGAGCTGCAGATGCAGGGCTTCCAGAAAAGCAGGGTGAAAAAATAGCTCCGGGTCAGCACTACCCCTGCTCCCTGAACTTCACCTGCATTTTGAGAACCGCTTCGTGAAACTGTGGAAATCTTGTCCATAAATCCTTATCACACTCCTTCAGTTCATCGCACTGGACACATGCCTGGTAACCTTTTTCGATGGCGCAGCTCCGCACGGTACAATTTGTTAACACCGGACCCTCAAGCCTATCCCCCGGCTTGCATCTAAAGCAGAATATTTTTTCTGCATCAAAGGCAAGGCCATACCGTTCCTTTAGTCCCCACTCCTCGTATGCTGCTCTCTTCAGTTCCGGATCATTCTTTTGGGATGCAACCAAAAAATGGCAATCTTCGGGACAAGAATAGCTGCAGTAATTCAGCTTCTTCGGATCGATAGGTTGGACATCCTGCCACACAGCAGCTGTCAGCCGTTTTCCTGAAAGCAGCAGGCAGCCACCAATACATGCAGCTGAAGTTTTCGTGATAAAATCACGTCGGGGAAGTATCGGTCTCATGACAGATTGGTTTTATATTCAGATGACTAAAAAACATAATCCCCTATGGTAACCATACAATTTAAAATGATTTTAATCTGCAAACCCGAAGAAAATCCTATCTTAGAATTTACGCAACAGCAACAATTCCATGATAAACATTATTGAACTATCCGGTGTAACCAAAACATTCGGATCAGTTGTGGCAGTCAATGACCTCTCTCTGGAGGTGCCACAGGGAAGCATCTACGGCTTTATCGGTCCCAATGGATCGGGCAAAACCACCACGATACGCATGATCATGAAGATCATGTATCCCGACAGGGGCAAACTTCTGGTCAACGGCCAGGAACATAACTTCGAACGTCTTCAGAATGTGGGTTACCTCCCGGAGGACCGGGGACTCTACAAGAAGATGAAGATCGGGGAGTTGCTCCAGTTCCATGGCGAACTAAATGAAGGTACCGACCTGCCCAACCGTATAAATCAATGGCTGGAACGGCTCGACCTGATCGGTTATAAGAATAAGAAGGTAGAAACCCTCAGCAAGGGGATGAGGCAGAAGCTGCAGTTTATCGCAACTATCCTGCATCAACCCAAATTAATCATCCTGGATGAACCCTTCAGCGGCCTCGACCCGGTCAATGCCGATATGATGAAGGACATTATCCTCGAACTTCAACAACAGGGAGCCACCATCATCTTCAGTACTCACGACATGGCCATGGCCGAGCGGATGTGCGACTACATCTTTATGATCTATGAAGGAAAGAAAGTACTGGATGGTACACTTGATCACATCCAGGATCAGTATGGTAATGACACCCTTCGGATCCAGTCTGAGATGGGCACTGAAGCCCTGACCGGACTTAAGGGCATTGAAAAAGTGAACAACTACGGAAAGCTACAGGAGATCCGGCTGGAAGAGGGTATCGATCCACAGAAAATACTGGCAGACCTTCTGAAAAAAACACGCATTAGCAAATTTGAGATCACCAAACCATCCCTTAACGATATATTTATCCGGATTGCATCGCCGGAG
>DAOWNM010000323.1 GCA_030642565.1 Bacteroidota bacterium
ACTAATTATCTTTCAGATGACTCCCTGAGTTACACGAATGTCCCGATTTCAAAACTTCAGCAATAATCAGCAGGAGTTGCCACTGGTATGCTCAAATGCCCCATTCATCATATAATTCACAGATTATTAGGAAGATATGGGTATTAGGTTGTAAATTACCTATGGTTTTAAGCGCAAAAAACCATGTATAATTGGAGGGGGCTGTGCCAGACCGGGGCAGCCCTCTCTTTTTTCCCTTTAAAAATCTTTACGATCATCTTCGCTTTAGGTAGTTGAGGCGGCAGGCTCATCATCGCCATACCTGCGGATCTTGTAGTTGAGGTGGGCAAAGAGGATGCTGAAGAGTGGACTCAGAATGTTGAAGAAAGCATAGGGCAGATACTCCAGTGTGGGAACGCCCAGCACCCTCGATTGTGTGGCACCGCAGGTGTTCCATGGCACCAGCACTGAAGTGATGGTGCCGCCGTCCTCCAGGGTACGGCTCAGCACCTCCGGTTTTAGCCCCATCTTTTTATAGGAATTGGCAAACATCCGTCCGGGTACCACAATGGCAATGTACTGGTCCGATGCAGTGATATTAAAGAAGATGCTGGTAGCAATGGTGGTGGTGACCAGCGAACCGGTGGAGTTTGCCCATCTCATAACCGAACTGGTAATCTTTACCAGCAATCCGGCCGACTCCATGGTTCCCCCGAATACCATGGCCGAGAGAATAAGCCAGATGGTGTTAAGCATCCCCCGCATACCGGTGCTGGTAAGCAGTTCATTGACCACCTCGTTGGGGGTGGTGATGGCGATATCGCCAAAGACCGACTGCATAACCGAGAGGTAGGATGCCTTGAACAGGCTGGTGGTGCTGCTGTCCAGTCCATGGGCCACCTCGCGTACCAGGTGGGGCTGGAAGATAATGGCAAAAAGACCACCTATCAGTGAGCCTGCCAGCAGGGCAGGCAGGGGGGGCACCTTCTTGAGGATAATTAAGATCAGAAACGCAGGGACCAGCATCAGCCAGGGGGTGACCCGAAACTTGGAATTGATTGCCTCCAGCACCAGATCGATATCGCCCGGGGTGGATTCAAATTTATAGGTGAACCCGATCACCAGGAAGATGATCAGTGTCACACTCATGGCCGGCACAGTGGTGATGGTCATATACCGGATATGGGTAAACAGATCAGTTCCTGCCATGGCGGGTGCCAGGTTGGTGGTATCGGACAGGGGCGACATCTTATCGCCGAAATAGGCACCGGAAATTACAGCCCCTGCAATCAACCCTTCGCTGATGCCCAATGCCTGGCCCACCCCGATGAGGGCGATCCCGATGGTGGCCACGGTGGACCACGACGAGCCGGTAGCCAGCGACACCATCCCGGCAATGATCACGGTTGCAAAGAGAAAAATTTTCGGATGAAACACCTGTAGCCCGTAATAGATCAGTGTTGGAATCACACCACTCAGCAACCATGTACCCGCCAGCGCACCGATCATTAAAAGAATCAGGATGGAGGGCATGGCCGATCCGATGCTTTTGACCATACTTTCACGGATATGGGCCCATTTCACCCCCAGTGAGATGGCCACAATTCCCGCTACTGCCGAAGCCAGGATCAATGCAAACTGGTTGGCCCCATCCAGGGTATGATCACCAAAATAGTTCACATTCAGGACCAGCAGACCGATCAGAACAACAATGGGGATCAGGGCCTGCAGAAGGTTGGGTTTCCTGGGTTCTTCGGGATTCATGGGTATTACGACATAAGCCGCCAAGATACTATTTTTCTTTCATGTTCGTTTTATATAAAATAAAAATGGCGTAACTTGTCTTCCTGGCAATTTTGAAAAAAAATGGAGCTGAATATCGATTTTTTCCATATTGTTAATGATAGTGTTGCAGAGAAGGGAAATATCCTGATTTCGGAACCTTTCCTGAGCGATAACTATTTTCGCCGGTCGGTGGTCTATCTGACCGAAAACAATGAGGAGGGTTCGCTCGGCTTCGTTTTGAATAAACCGATCGGGGTCAGCATCAACGAGATTGTGGATGATTTCCCGGAGTCGGACTTTACCATTTCAGTAGGCGGACCTGTAAGCAACAATACGGTGCACTATATACACACCCTGGGAGCACGTGTTCCCGACAGCGTGTTGGTGGCCGATGGCATCTTCTGGGGAGGTGATTTTGACCTGATCAAAGAGCTGATTGCAGAGGGTTCGGTGAAACCCCATGAATTGAGGTTTTTCCTGGGCTATGCAGGCTGGTCGCCTGAACAGCTGGATGGGGAGATGCAGGAGCATGCCTGGTTGGTGGGAAGGATTCCACCACGGATGGTGATGCAGTCCACAGATCCTGAATTCTGGAAAAAGACACTGGCCAGTTACAACAACAAATACCGCGCCTGGGCCAACTTTCCGGAGGACCCCGGCCTCAACTAGGACCCCGGCCTCAATTAACCCTGGCCTCAACTGACCACTCTCCTTAACACTTCTCTTAAGTCACTGTTGGATTCAATCAGGATGGTCCGCAAACCGGCTGCTTTCCCCGCTTCTACATCCCGCTGAGCATCACCAATCATCCATGAGGATGCCGGGTCGATGTCGAACCGTGCCACCGCTTTTTCGATCATCAGGGGCTGAGGTTTTCGGCAGAGGCACGCCTCCACTGTAGGGTGGTGAGGACAGTAGTAGATCTCATCCAGGAGTACCCCTTCCTGTTCCAGCATGGAACGGAGATGAGCATGCAGCGCCTCTACATCATCGGCACTGCAGACTCCTCTGCTGATCCCTCCCTGGTTGGTGATCATAATCAGCAGGTATCCCTTTGACCGGAGCTCCTTCAGTGCTTCAACCACTCCCGGATTCAGCCGGAAATCCTCCTTCTGCCAGATATAATAGTTCCCGCTGTTGTTGTTCAGGGTTCCGTCACGATCGA
>DAOWNM010000294.1 GCA_030642565.1 Bacteroidota bacterium
ACATATTCGTAACCGTTCCAGACAAGAATATGATCCCCTTCCACATCCTCCCTGGTTTGCAGCAGGGAGAGGGTCAGCCATGATTCGGCTCCATGAACGAATTCGCCGTTCAGCTTGAAATCGATTCCCCTGGCAAAACCACTTGAGATATTTTCACCGGCATAGGATACTCTTACATTCTCAATTTTATAGGGAATCAGATTGCTGAGCCATTTATAATAGGCCTCCCCGGTCAGTTTAAATGGTCTCTCCCAGAGAGTGAAAATGTAATCACCACCCATAAGCAGGTGGATCGATCGCTGGGGTTCAATTTCATTATTGATTTCCCCATCAGGCATACGCATCTCCTTATAGAAAGGGGGTTGGTAATAGTACCCTGCCGAGAGGTGAAACATCATATCCCGTTCCCAGTTGGGTTGTGTACTGATGGTAACGCGTGGACTGATCATGGTGGTCTGGTTGAAGTTCCATACCATGCCGCGAATCCCTGCAGTGATAAACAGATCAGCCTTCTCCCCGTTGACCTCATGGGTATTCTGGATAAACCCGGTGAACTGGTCGTAAGAGATATGATTTTCAGTTTTTCTGGATTTAGTCAGTTCAAGCTCCTCTCCGTTATAGGGGATCATATAGCCGGCCGAATCGGTCACTTCCCACTCACTAATCCGGTCGTGGAAGTCCTGGTACTGATAGGAGAGTCCCCACTGCACATGATTGTTTCCGGTCCGGTACGCTCCCAGGTGTGAAGCGGATATCACATAGGCATCCAGGTAGTTACGGGCATGGGTGAGCCGGGTGCCCACACCAATATTGAGAATGGAGTCTCCATAGGTTTCAGAATCAATTGTATTGTCAAGTTCATTGATCCAGTACTGCCCCATGATATCGTAGGTCTCCTTTTCGGAGGTTCGGAAAGCCGATCCAATCAGTTTTAGTGACAATCCATTTACCGGTCTCCAATGGAAAGAGAGGGCGCCCAGGTAGGTGTCAAACCGGTCCACCTCCTGGCCATCGTAATAGATCCTCAGGTTCATGGGCAGATCCTTGGTACCAAACTCTGTATCACGGGTACGCGGTATAAACTGGTATTTACTGGAGGAGTAGTTGCCCAGCACTGAAACCTCCAGTTTGCGGGAGAGCTGGTAGGTGAGAAGGGTCTGTAAATCGGAAAACTGAGGCTTATAATCCCCGCTGGTTTCAAGGGTATTCAGCAGGTAGGAGGTGGTTTTGTACCGGTACCCGGCCAGGAAGGTAAACCGTTCTGTTTTGGATGCCCCTTCCACATGAGCAGAGGCACCCAGCAGGCTGATGGAGGTGGACCCCCGGAACTCACGGGGTCGCTTATAGGTAATATCCAGCGCTGACGACATCTTATCGCCGTATCTGGCATCGTAGCCCCCGGCCGAGAACTTGATGGATGATACCAGGTCGGAGTTTACAAAGCTCAGACCTTCCTGTTGTCCGGAGCGTACAAGGAAAGGCCTGTAAATTTCAATATCGTTCACATAAACCAGGTTTTCATCGAAGTTTCCGCCCCTTACCGAATACTGGGAGCTGAGCTCATTATTGGAACTGACACCTGCCTGTGATTTGATGATGGTTTCCACCTTTCCGGTTGTAGTAGGCATGTAGTTAAGCTCCTCCACATCGATGCGGTGAAAGGTACTGCCCCGTTCCTGGCGGGCGCTGACTGATACCTCCCTGATGGCCCTGACATCTCTCAACAGTGAGATATCCTGGTTTCTTGTTTCTCCCGCATCCAGGCGAACAGCAAACTGTTTTGTACGGTATCCCACACAGGAGATGACCACTGTGTAGGAACGACCTGCAGGGACCTCCAGTTCAAAGGATCCGTCCGGGTTGGTCATGGTCCCCTCCTGCGTTCCCAGAAGGGTCACGTTGGCCAGGTCCACCGGATCGCCAATACTGTCCCTGACACTCCCTTTTAACACTCCGGTATCCTGTCCGTATACAGCTGTAGCGACGATCAGAATCAGTGAAAATAGAAGCAACCGGTTGTTCACAATCAGAAATTTTCCGAATATAGTACTAACTAATGAAAGCGATGGAAAATTGTGCAGAATCTTATTAATCCTCCTGTTTGAAGTCGCCTCGTTTCAGGGCTTCAAAAAAACCGGCCCATCGCATGGGATCGAAGATGGTGAAGTAGGGGGTTTGTCCGGCTGTATATAGCTGATTATACTGCTGTTTCATTACCTCCCTGAAGTTGATGTTGGGACTGGGGCCAAAATTATTCATTTTGATCTGGGTCTTGATCAGGGCGATGTTATGATAGGCCCTCTGCTCGTCGTCGTCGGGAAGATCCAGCGCCAAGAAGGCCTCTTTGAACTCCCGGTAAGTTTTCCACGGATAGATTCTGACTTCTGCCAGGTGAAAGGTGTCGCTTACCATAAATATATCGGAAGGATACTGCTGACCTCCCAGGGAGTCGGGGATTATATGAATGGTTCCCTTATGTCCCATATGACTAAAAAGGATGGTATCGCTGGGCCTGACCACAAAGGAGAACATACCGCGCCGGTCGGAGGTGGTTCCACGTCTCTCGGTCAGGATGATTATATTGACTTCGGACAGCGGACGGTGCTGGAGGTCCCTTACCATTCCCGAAAACTGAACCAGGTTCTTGTCCAGCTCCTTCTCCTGATCCCTTTTTCGCTGACCCTCTGCATAAAAGGAGAATGCAAACAGGATAAACAATCCCATCAGAACCCGCATGCATGTCCTGTATCTCCCAGAAAACATGCGGCAAAAATAGATAAAAAAACAGCGGAAACAGAGCCGGCTGCATCATTTAAGGAGTATTTTTGTAAAATATTAACAGTTACATCTTTCCATGACCATACAGAAAACCCTTACCCTGTCGCCCCTTCCCAGGGGATTTCACCTGATCACCCGGAAGGTGGAGGAGGCTGTGGGCAAGCTACCTGAGAACGGGATCATGCATGTGCTGATCCAGCACAGTTCGGCGGGCCTTACCCTGAATGAGAATGCCGATCCATCGGTGAGGCATGATTTCGAATCCTTTATGAACCACCTGGTACCTGAAAACCACCCTCTCTACTCTCATATATACGAGGGTGCCGATGATATGCCGGCTCACCTGAAGGCCTCCATTATCGGTAGTTCGGTGACCATTCCCATCACAAGCGGACGTCTGAACCTGGGTACCTGGCAGGGGATATACCTCTGTGAGTTCCGGAACCATGGTGGATCGCGTCGGCTGGTGATCTCTATTATCTCCTGAGTAGGCCATTTTCCTGTTGTTCGATCATGTTTTAGAATAGCTCTTTCCCGTATTTATTTTGTATACTTTTGAGCAACACAAAACCTGTTGTTCATGACCGGATTAGTATTACTTGGAGACGAAGCTATAGGCCAGGGAGCACTGGATGCGGGCCTTTCGGGGGTATATGCATACCCTGGTACCCCCTCTACCGAAATTACCGAATTTATTCAGCGATCAAAGGAGGCG
>DAOWNM010000306.1 GCA_030642565.1 Bacteroidota bacterium
GCAATATCCTGTTTGGCCGACTCCACACTACTGCGCTGACTGGTTACAATCTCCAGTGTATCCTCACCGGTGTGCCTGATGGATGCCAGATTGGTGGAGGTTTCCACCAGTCCGGGTATGGTCTGACTCATAGCTATCACCCCGTGCGAACAGGCATAGAGGACATTAAAGAGCTTTCGCTGGAATTTCCTGCGCATGACGAGTTCCGGGGGCTCCTCCTGTTCCATGGTCATTATAAAGTCAGGCTCCATCAACTCCTTCTCACCCTTAATGATCTGGACAAATGACTCAAAGTAGACCCGGACCAGCTCCAGGCTCCCCAATGGAACCACAATTACAGCTTCAGCCTCACGTGGAATGGCATTCCTGGCTTTTCCACCCTCCAGGGATGAGAGTCTGATCGTAAAACGCTGATCGGCATTCCAGAGAAACCGGTTCAGTATCTTGATGGAATTCCCAAATCCGCGGTGAATCTCATCACCCGAGTGTCCACCCTGCAATCCACCCACGACCACCCTTAAGGCGATCCAGTTCCTTTTAATCCTGCTCTTTTTATAGTGGTAGGTAGCTACAGTATCGGTTCCCCCGGCACAACCGATAAATATCTCTCCTTCATCCTCCGAATCGAGGTTTAGCAGGACAGATCCCTTCAGTAATCCGGGTTGCAGTCCCAGTGCCCCTGTCATACCACTCTCCTCATCGACGGTAAAGAGACACTCAAGCGGACCATGCTCAATGGAATCAGAAGCCAGGATGGCCATCGAGGCGGCAATCCCAATACCATCATCGGCCCCCAGGGTGGTACCTTTGGCTCTGACCCATCCATCCTCCTGGTAGGCCACGATGGGATCTTTGTCAAAATCGTGCTTCACCTCAGCATGCTTCTCACCCACCATATCGGCATGGGACTGAAGAATAACGCCTTTCCGATTCTCCATGCCCGCTGTAGCAGGTTTGGAGATCAAGAGGTTACCCACTTGATCCTGTCTGTATTTTAGTTTGTGATTATTCGCAAACCCGACCAGGTAAGCGATGATCTTCTCCTCTCTTTTCGAGATTCTGGGAATGGAGAGGATTTCGTTGAAATACGCCCATACCTCCGAAGGTCTAAGCTTAGTTATTTTTTGCATAAACGGATTGAATTGTTGGCTTTATGTTTTGCAATACTTTTTATCCCAAATATGTTCTTCAGGTATAGATGAAACTGAATAAAACTCTACTTTTGGCAAAGATAACATTTCTCCTACCTACACTAAAATTGTTTATAAACATGCAGAAACGAACCATTGTAGCACTTCCCGGAGATGGCATCGGGAGGGTTGTGCTTGAAGAGACCATCAGAGTACTGGACAAAACCGGATTCAATGCTGAATATGTAGAAGGTGACATTGGCTGGGAGTTCTGGAAGAGAGAAGGAAATCCCCTTCCCGACCGCACCATTGCCCTGTTGGAAAAACATAAGATCAGCCTGTTCGGGGCGATCACCAGCAAGCCCAAAGATGCAGCAGCAGCAGAACTGGATCCCGCCCTGAAGGATAAGGGACTGATATATTCGAGTCCCATCGTCGGTCTCAGGCAGCATTTCAACCTGGATATCTGTATCAGGCCTTGCCGGACCTACAAAGGCAATCCGCTTAATTTCATTCGCAGGGGAGCAGGGAAAACCATCGAGGAACCGGAGGTGGATGTAGCCATTTTCCGTCAGAATACAGAAGGGCTCTATGGTGGCGTAGAGTGGAGCAATCCGCCCGACATCGTGTATCAGGGACTCTCCACCCACCCCAAATTTGTCAAAAATTTTGGAGATGTTCCCATAGAGGAGCTCTCCATCTCCACCCGGATCTTTACCAAGAGAGCTACAGAGCGGATCCTGCGGGCCGCCTTTGATTATGCCCGTAAATTTGGATACAAGAGCGTTACAGTCTGCGAAAAGCCCAATGTGATTCGGGAGACTTCGGGGATGATGTACAAGATGGCACAGGAGATCCAGGCCGCAGATTTTGCTGAGATCGAACTCTGGAACACCAACATCGATGCGCAGATGATGTGGCTCACCAAGAACCCTGAGAACTATGGAGTGATCGTGGCTGGGAACATGTTTGGTGATATTGTCTCGGATGGGTTTGCAGGACTGATCGGGGGACTCGGTTTCGCGTGCAGCGCCAACCTGGGCGAGGAGGTATCGGTTTTTGAACCGACCCATGGATCGGCCCCCAAATATGCCGATTATCCAGAGAGTATAGTTAACCCCATAGCCATGATGGAGTCGGCCTGCATGATGTTGGATCATATCAATGAACCAAAGATCGCTCAACGGATCAGGAGCTCCATAACCAAAGTGATCCTGGAGGGAAAGGTCCGCACCTACGATATGATGAAGATGACCGGACGGGCCGATGTGATCAGGAAGGGCGCTGCCTCCACCCGGCAGATGACCGATGCCATTATTGAAAACCTGTAACCATGGAAAACATAAAACCAGAACTGCTGAAACTCTGGCCCGAGCTGGAGTGGATCGAGAACACAGAGCTTCGTCTGAAAACAGCAAAGGTATGGGAGAGCGCACTTGAGAAGAGTGTGCTCACCCCCGGTGATCTGAACAGGATTCCCTTTACACTGTTGTGCGGACCCGATCTGAAGGTCACCTTTATGGAGCACAAAAGGGCTGTGGTCCATATCGCACGCGACAGCGGCAACAAGATGAATGAATTCTTTGGCGATGAACTGCCTGTAGATATGGATGTACTGATCGCCGGCGCCATCCTGGCCGATGTGGGCAAGTTGCTGGAGTATGTATTGGACGAGAACGGGAAAACGATCCAGGGCTCCTACGGGAAGTACCTGCGTCACCCCTTCTCCGGGGTCTCTCTGGCCGAAAGCTGTGGCATACCACCGGAGGTGAGCCACATCATCGCAACCCATGCAGGCGAAGGTAACATGGTCAATCGAAGCACCGAAGCCTATATCGTTCACCATGCCGATTTCATGACCTTCCTGCCCTTCAAGCAGCGAAGCCAGTCATAAAATTACCTGTTGAGAATGGTCTTCTCATTGACAACCACACCATTCACATCGCAATGAGTGAATGTGATATGGGGCTGGTTCTCCTTCCTGTAGACCTCCACCACCAGGAATCCCCCGTTAACCCTCAGAAACTGGTGTTGTGGGCGCCGGTCATCCTCCTTCCACCCCTGGGCATGGGAATCGCTGGAGGGACCCTGGCTGAACTCCAGCAAACCGGTCTCCTCATCTTTTGACACATACTGC
>DAOWNM010000308.1 GCA_030642565.1 Bacteroidota bacterium
GAATCCTGGCCATGCTCTTTTACCGGAAAGAGAACAGACAATTTTTCAGGGGTAAGGTGTGGGGTTGGGGATTGCTGCTTGGAGCTGTGAATTTTGGCTCCATTTTCTTCCTGGTCAGGGCGTTGAACTATAGCTCCGCCGGTAAGAGCATGGACAGTTCGGTCATATTTGGTGCGAATAACATCAGCATTGTGGCCCTGAGCGTCCTGGTGGGATTGCTGGTTTTCAAGGAGAAACTAAAATTTGTCAACTGGATAGGAGTTGTGCTATCGGCGCTGGCCCTGCTACTTTTTACCCTGGTATAGATGACCGACCTCTACAAAACCATACAAACATCCTCTGAAGGGATCTATAAAGAGAAGGGAAGTAAGTTTCTCTCTTTCGCCTACCGGGTAAACAGTGAAGAGGCTATTAAACAGCATCTGACCACACTAAAAAAGCAGTATCATGATGCCCGTCACCACTGCTATGCCTGGCGGCTGGAGCCGGAGAAGACCCGTTACAGGGTCAATGATAATGGAGAACCATCGGGAAGCGCCGGAAGGCCCATCTATGGTCAGATCGTGTCCAGGGACCTGACCGACCTGCTTTTGGTGGTGGTTCGTTACTTTGGAGGCACCCTGCTGGGTGTAGGCGGACTGATCAACGCATATCGTTCAGCCGCCTCCGATGCACTGGATCGTACCAGCATCATCGAATGCAGGGTATACGACAGGTTGAGACTTGAGTTTGGATACGACCGGATGAATGCTGTTATGAAGGTGATCAAGGATTTTCAACTTGACTTTGAGGAGCAGAAGTTTGATATGGATTGCTCACTGACCCTGAAGTCGTGGAGGCGCCAAACAGAGCGGGTGTTGGATAGTTTTTCAAAAATCACAGCGTGCAAGATATCAGTTATAGAAGAATAGTCACTATATTATATTCCTAATAAATCGTTATGATATGAAGAACAAAAATCTTGTTTCAATCACAGATTTCACCAGGGAAGAGTACCTGAGAATCCTGGAGCTGGCAGCTGAATTCGAAGCGAAGCCACGGCAGGATATCCTGAACGGATATGTGATCTCCACCCTGTTTTTTGAGCCCTCCACAAGGACCCGTCTGAGTTTTGAAACAGCCATCAATGGACTGGGAGGCAGGGTCGTTGGGTTCAGTGACTCTGGTGCAACCAGCGCTTCCAAAGGTGAAACCCTACACGACACCATCAAAATGGTAAGCAACTATGCCGACCTGATCGTGATGCGGCATCCCCTGGAAGGGAGTGCCCGCCTGGCCAGTGAAGTCTCCTCTGTTCCAGTTGTAAATGCAGGCGATGGTGCAAACCAGCACCCCACCCAGACGCTACTGGATATGTACTCCATTATGAAAACACAGGGTACACTGGAGAACCTGAAGATCTTTATGGTGGGTGACCTGAAATATGGACGAACGGTTCATTCTCTTCTGCAGGCCATGTCTAAATTCAATCCAACATTTTATTTCATATCGCCCGATGAACTAAAAATGCCCCCAACCTACAAACTTTACCTGGATAAAACCGGCCTGAACTATATCGAAGGGAAGGATCTCACAGAATTCCTTCCGGAGGCAGACATTATTTATATGACAAGAGTTCAGCAGGAACGTTTTACAGACCCCATTGAATATGAAAGGGTGAAAAATGCCTATATCCTCCGTCGGGAGATGCTGGAGGGTACCAAGGAGACCATGAAGGTGCTTCATCCCCTGCCCAGGGTGAATGAGATTCATACAGATGTGGATGCGAGTCCCCACGCCTACTATTTCGACCAGGCCAGGAACGGGGTATATGTACGCATGGCTATTCTAACCTCTATCCTTGGAATTAAATAGTACCTGACCAACCGAATAAGCTTACAAAGATGAAAGATAAACGACTATCAGTCAGCGCAATTAAAGAAGGAACAGTTATTGATCATATACCGGCCTCTGCCCTTTTTAAGGTGGTCTCTATCCTGAACCTGGACAAACTGGATACCATGATAACCATCGGGAACAGCCTTGGGAGCAGTAAGCTGGGCAAGAAGGGAATCATCAAGCTTTCAAAAGTTTTCTTCAAAGATGATGAAATCAATAAGATCGCCCTTGTGGCCCCGTGTGCCAAGCTAAACATCATCCGGGATTATGATGTGGTGGAGAAACGGGTGGTGGAAATTCCAGACGAAATTATAGGCATTGCGAAATGCGTGAATCCCATATGCATTACCAACAATGAAAAGGTGACCACACGTTTCGAGGTGGTCTCCAAATCGGAGGTAAAACTAAAATGCCACTACTGCGAGAAGATTACCGACCAGGATAATATCGTGATCATCTGATCCTGTCGAAGGCTTTTACCATTAGTTCGTCCCTTCGAATTCTCCTGAAGGCAAAATAGAGGAGGATCATGCTAATGGGCGGAACAATAAATCTCCACTGATGCAGAACCAGAGCCCCTTTTAACTGGCTCTTCGCCACGGCAGTATAAAAGAACATCATTCCAACCATGCCTGCATTGAGCAGGATCAGGAATACCGCGATCCGCATCTGGCGTATACGATGCCTGTAAAAAAAAATATTCAGGAACGACAGTAAGGAAACCACAAGAACAAAAACGGAAAGTGGCCAAGTGGCCACCCCCATCGTCTCTCCGGCGGCATCAAACAGGCCGGAATATTTCAGAACATACTCACTTCCTTCCAGTGAAAAGCGCGCCAGTGGCCCTGTTAGTAGCAACAGGGTAAGAATAAAGACCCCCAGAAGAAAGAGGGTCTGTGATCTCTGTAGCATGATCCGGTTGCTTTAGTTTCCTCCCAGAATCAAAGGCATCCCTTCTTTACCACTTCCGATAACCACCACCTTGCTGTTGGCTGAATTGGCCAGCTCAAGGGTGGCATCGATTCCCTTTTGCTTCAATATACGGTCCGTCAGAGAAGCACTGATAATCTTGTTATAATCGGCGATTCCCTGAGCCTGGATCCTGAGACGATCAGCTTCGCTCTCCTCACGCTCCAGCTTGTACTGGTAGGCCAGTGCCTCCTGCTGCTGCTGAAGCTTACTTTCAATGGCCGATTTAATCTTTTCGGGAAGGGTAATGGAGCGAATCAGCAGGTCTTTCATCTCTATGTCTTTTTCAGCCAACGCAGTCCGGGTAGATTCAATGATCTCCGTCTCAACCTCTCCCCTCTTGGTAGAGTAGATCTCCTCAGCAGTATAACGACCC
>DAOWNM010000220.1 GCA_030642565.1 Bacteroidota bacterium
CCTGTTCCTCTATCTCCTGTTCGACAGATGGATCGACCTGCTCCTTCCGGGTTACTATTTCATCTCCTATTACAATGTACCCTTACTGATGCTCTATACCGGAAGCTTCATGGTACTTACAACACTGCTGAAACTCTCCCGAAGCTGGTTTATGCTTTTAAGGGTGGAACGCATGACCACCACCCACCAGCTGCACTCCTTGCACTCCCAGATCAATCCCCATTTTCTGCTCAACAGCCTGCAGACCATCTATGCCCTGTCGCTGGAGAGATCGGAATACTCCCCGGAAGTAATCCTTCAGCTTTCAGGCATCCTGAAATATACCCTCTATGAAACCGGTCAGCCTACAGTTAAACTCCAGAAGGAGATTGCAATGATCAGCGATTACGTAGAGATGTACCGCCACCGTGTGGATCCTGATCGTACAGATATTAAAATGGAGGTCAACGGTGATCCGGAGGAATTGCTGATCGCCCCCATGCTGCTGATTCCGTTTATCGAAAACAGTTTCAAACACGGACTCCGGGGAAGTCCGGGTGAAGCTTTTGTACATATTCATATGACTATATCGGGTCAAAAACTTCAGTTCAGGATTCAAAACAGCCGTGGAGAAACCGACAGGGTTGAGCCGGAGCAGCAAAAAGGAATTGGCATCGATAATACCAGGCAGCGGCTGGAGCTGCTCTACCCCGGTAAACATACTATTGATATTGAAACAAAAGAAGATACATTTACAGTGAACCTCTCCATTGAACTGAAACAGTTATGATGGCTACCTGTATGATTGTCGATGACGAACCCCTCTCCAGGGATGTGCTCAGAAAGTATATCGCTGAGGTAAAGGATCTGCAGCTTGTTGCGGAGTGCTGCAACGCCGCTGAAGCCACATATCAATTGAACAAAACACGGGTCGATATCATCTTTCTGGACATCAATATGCCTGGCCTCTCCGGAATCTCCCTGGCCCGTTCTCTGACAGTCTCCCCACTGCTTGTTTTCACCACAGCCTATCCCGAGTACGCCGTAGAGGGGTTTGAACTGGACGCCACCGATTATCTGGTCAAACCCTACTCTTTTGAACGGTTCCTGAAGGCAGTGAACCGCGCCCTTGAGCGGCTTCAGGAGAATGGTGACGATTCAGATTCCCATGGCAAAATCCTGGTGAAAGCAGACAAAAAGCTATACGCACTGCGATTCTCCGAGATACTATTTATGGAGGGACAGGGGGACTATATCCGGATCCGGACCGACCAGAAAAACCTGGTGGTACACGACACCATCAAGAACTTCCTGACCACATTGCCGGAGCAAGAGTTTATGCGCATTCATAAATCTTATGTGATCAACCTGAAACGTATTGAATATATTGAAGGGAACCAGGTGAGGATCGGGAAACACACCCTCCCTGTAAGTCCGACTCACCGCGAAGAGTTGCTTACCCGATTTTCTCCCTAAACAACTCCTGTATAAAAACAGGCTCCTGCCTTCCCCCGGAACTTGCACAACTTTGACGACAGATGCAGAGAAGGGGAGAACAGGAACCCGTCTGCTGAAAATTTGCTTTACAGATTTAGAAACTGATGCTGCCCTGCAGACTAAACCATATCTGTACATTGGTCTGCTTGTAACTGTTGTTGGTTTGGTTGTAAAAGGAGTATGGAGCGATTTCGTTCCAGGCCATCTGTCCCATATAGGGATTGGTATGAGCCACGGCCACATTGAAGGTAGGTCCTATATGGATATCCACTTTATTATCCATGTTCCATCCGAAAAGAAATTTCAGAGAGTTGTAAAGGTTGAGGCGATCGATGTAGAGAAAACAGGGATTAACCGAGTTTCCGACCCACAACTCCTGGTGTACCATCCCCTCAATATTCAACATCATCATAAGAGTGATCAATATAACGGGGAATAACTTATTCATTGTTTCTATTTATATAAAGAGTGAAATTGTTTTTATTTCAAAGACAAGAAAACCTCCATAGCGTTGTCACATGGAAAAAAATAGTGCTAAATTCATCCACTGATAAATCCTGATAAATCCCTGGAAAATGAAGAACAGACTGACTTTATCCGTTATTGTCCTTATTGCATTTATGGCCACAGGCTTCACAAAGAAGGATCCCGGCCTGCCCAATATTCTATGGATTACCAGCGAGGACAACAGCCCCCTGCTGGGATGCTATGGAGATGAATTTGCCACAACCCCCCACCTGGACCGGCTGGCATCCGAAGGGTTTCGCTATACCAATGCCTATGCCAATGCCCCGGTTTGTGCTCCTGCTCGAAACACCATTATCACAGGGGTTCATGCCTGCTCCAATGGAAACGAACAGATGCGAAGCAGATACCTGAAGTCGGAAACGGTCCGTTTTTATACGGAATACCTGATGAGCAAGGGGTACTACTGCACCAACCATGCTAAAACAGATTACAATACAAGTCCCATCAACCTGGAGACCATGTGGGATGAGTGCGGGAGGAAAGCACATTACAGGAACCGCGCCAAAGGCCAGCCCTTCTTTGCCATATTTAATCTTGGCACCAGCCACGAGAGTTCCATTCACAGATCGATTCCTGATGAGCAGCTCAGACACAAGCCAGCAGATGTTACACTCCCTCCCTATCATCCCGACACCCCGGAGATGCGACATGACTGGGCCCAGTACTATGATAAAGTGGAAGATATGGATGCAGAGGTTGGAGCTCTTTTGAAGGAACTTGATGAGGCGGGTCTGACCGAAAATACCATTGTTTTCTATTATGCCGATCATGGAGGTGTACTGGGACGAAGCAAGCGTTATCTCTATGAGACCGGTACTCATGTACCAATGATTATCCGTATCCCGGAGAATTATAAACATCTCTATCCATCCAATTCACCGGGAGATCCAGTGGAACGGCTGGTCAGTTTTGTGGATCTGGCTCCCACCCTGTTGAGTATTACCGGGACAGAAGCACCCGCCTATATGCAGGGTGATGCTTTCCTGGGGAAATACCAGCAGGAGGAACCCGAATATGTTTACATGTTCCGCGACCGGATGGATGAACGATATGATATGACACGATCCATTGTGGACAGGCAATTCAGGTATATCAGGAACTACAACTCCAACCGCATCTGGATGCAGCATCTGGAGTATCTCTGGAGGGCTCCATCCATGCAGTCGTGGGAAAAAGCGTACCTGGCCGGGGAATGCAATGAGGTGCAGGCCCGTTTCTGGAACACCAAACCGGTGGAGGAGCTATACGACACAGAAAACGACCCCTGGGAGATCAATAACCTGGCCGCCGATCCGGCCTATGCCGACCGGCTGGTCTCCATGAGACTTGCAAGCCTTGATATGGCCCTTTCCATGAGGGATGCCGGATTTATCCCTGAAACTGACAGGGCCATTCGTGCCGGTGAGACCGCCATCTATGATTATATGAGAAGCGAAGCCGTTCCCTATGAGGAGATCCTTGACGCTGCAGTCATTGCTTCCCTGAAAAAACCGGCTAATCTGGATCGGTTGAGAAAAATGGTTGGAGATGACGACAGTGCCATCCGCTACTGGGGAATCCAGGGATTGCTTATGCTGGGAGAGGATGCCCTACCGGCCCTCCCGGAGATCGGGAAAGCGGCATTTGACGATTCATGGAACGTGAGTGTGCTGGGAGCTGAGATCCTTTATCGAATGGGGATGAAAGCAAAAGCCATCAAAGCGTACCATCGGGTGCTGGAGTGTGATTATGACATGGTAAGAACCATTGCACTGGGCAGCATTGATAACATTGACGGATCCGCTGAAGAGTTCCTGGATATCTGCAGGAACGTTCCCGGAAAATATAAAAAACCGGGAAACCAGTATGATGTGAGGGCTCTTCAGAGCTTACTGAAGAAGTGGGAGATAGATCCCGCCACCCTGGGTATCTGATAGACCAGGGATAACTGTTATGGCTTCTGATCCAGGAGCCACCCGATCCATTGTTCCATACCGTCGCCGGTCTTTGCCGACAGCTCCATGATATGAAGGTGTGGATTCACCGACAGTGCATACTTTTTCACCAGCTCAGGATCAAAATCCACATAGGGCAGCAGATCGGTCTTATTGATAATACAGGTATCGGCATGTTCAAACATGGTAGGGTACTTCAGTGGCTTATCCTCTCCCTCTGTAACACTGATAATCACAATCCTGCTTCTCTCACCAAGTTCAAAGAGTGAAGGGCACACCAGGTTTCCAACATTCTCAATGAACAGGAGACTATCCTCCTTCAAATCGAGCTTATCAAGGGCCAGCCTGATCATATCTGCGTCGAGGTGACACCCGTTACCTGTGTTCACCTGAACCACCGGTGCACCGGCCCTGTGGATCCGTTCTGCATCGTTCAGGGTTTGCTGATCTCCTTCAATAACCGCCACCGGCCTCTTCCCATCCAGTGCCATAATGGTTTTTTCAAGGAGTGTGGTCTTGCCCGATCCAGGGGAACTCATCAGGTTCAGCGCCACCACACCTTTGGCTTCGAAATATCCACTGTTCCTGCTTGCCAGCAGGTTGTTTCGCCCCAGGATATCCTCCTCCACCCTGATGAGCCTGTGGCGGGAGGTATCGTGGCTGTAGTCATGGGGATGATCATGGCCGTGGGGGTGATCATGGTCGTGAGGGTGATCATGGCCGTGGGGGTGATCATGGTCGTGGGGATGATCATGGCCGTGAGGGTGATCATGGCCGTGGGGATGATCATGGTCGTGAGGGTGATCATCGTCGTGAGGGTGATCATGCTGCTCCGGTTCCGGTTCGCCAGGGCGGGTAATTCTCACCACATTGGTCCCATTTCCGCATCCGCATGTTTCACACATAATTAATCGTTTTGTTCTACAA
>DAOWNM010000338.1 GCA_030642565.1 Bacteroidota bacterium
ATGAAGCCAAATCTGCTCGAAGAGTTTTCATTGGCTGACAGTGATGTGAAAGTGGTTACCAGTGCCAATACGGGAGCTGATAACACAACCTCGCTACATATGCTGAACTGGATGGAGTCTGTTAGAAGCCGGAAAGAGGCCAATGCACCCGTTGAAGCAGGGTACAATCACTCCATAGCCAACATCATGACTACTGCAGCCTTGAGAACCGGACAGTTTGTTACGTTTGATGAGGAGAATCAGGAGGTTCTTGCAGGGGGTAAAATATTCCAATACTAAAAGCCATGAAAAGGAGAAAAGCATTTATATCTGTAAATACCATCGTTTGGACAGGCGTTCTTATATTCATATGTTCGGCTTGTGGAACTAGTGGATCCCGGGCAGTGCTGGATACACCGGCCGCTGAAGTTGAAACCATGTTTCAACTTATTGAAATCCCTGACGAAAAAAGGGTCGAGGTATGGGTCGATGGCAAACTGTTTACCGCATACATCTATCCGGATTATATTGCAAAGCCGGTTCTCTATCCCCTTAAAACGGCAAGTGGGAAAGTGTTAACCAGGGGGTTTCCTCTCGATACCATTCCTGGAGAACGGGTTGATCATCCCCACCATGTAGGTCACTGGATGAATTACGGAGATGTAAACGGACTGGATTTTTGGAACAACTCAAATGCAAGGCCTGAAGAGGACCGGGACCTGTACGGAACGATTTTCCATAAGGAGGTAACAGGCATTCAGGGAGGAGACGACGCCGGCATACTCGAAGTGGTGAATGAGTGGAAGACCCCTGATGGCGTTATTTTGCTGGAGGAGCATACACAGTTTATCTTCTCGGCTCAGGGGGAATCAAGGATCATCGACAGGATCACCAGGCTGCAAGCCCTGAACCAGGAGGTCTCATTCAAAGACAACAAAGAGGGAATGTTTGCCGTGCGTGTAACCAGGGCCATGGAACTTCCATCGGAAAAACCCGCAATTTTCACGGATGCACATGGCCATCCTACTGAAACAGAGGTGCTGGATAACAGCGGAGTCAATGGCAATTATTTAAGCAGTGAAGGCCTGGAGGGTAAAGGGGTGTGGGGTACCCGTGCCAGGTGGATGGAGCTACACAGCACAATCGATCATGAGAAGGTGGCGCTGGTGATTTGTGATCACCCTGATAATGTTGGATATCCTACCTACTGGCATGCCCGGGGATACGGTTTGTTTGCAGCTAACCCACTGGGTCAATCTGTCTTTTCAAAGGGAGAACAGGTGCTGGATTTTAAGCTTGCACCCAATGAATCTGTAACTTTTAAATACAGGATACTGGTGCACTCCGGAGAGGAGTTAGCTCCTGATTCCATTGATGCCATGGCTGATCAGTTTGCAAAGCTGCAAACACTCTCTTTTGACTAATACTGAAAAATAATAACCTTTGAATCAGAAGCCTCCAACGGACCCTTATCTGCTGGATCAGCAATCTATAAAGTCAGCTCCAGTAAAATTTCTAAACAAACTCAGGTTCCTGGGACCCGGATTCATCCTGTCAGCATCGGTGGTGGGTTCCGGCGAATTGATTGCCACTACTTCACTGGGAGCCAAAGCTGGATTTGTTACCCTCTGGGTGATCCTGGTCAGCTGCCTGGTAAAGATTGTACTGCAGTTGGAGTTTGGCCGGCAGTCCATTACCCGTGGTGTCACAGCCATGACCATGATGAATGAAATGCCCGGTCCCCGGTTTGGAAAGCGAAAGGTGAGCTGGGCCGTCTGGTCCTGGCTGGTCCTGTGGCTTTTTAAACCGCTGCAACTGGGCGGGATCATCGGGGGTGTGGCCATTATTTTGCATATTGCAGTTCCTTCACTCTCCATTGTTGTTTGGACCATTCTTGTGGCATTTGTGGTGATTACAGTGATGCTTTTCGGTTTTTATGAGGTGGTGGAGAAGATCTCCCTGGTCTTTATGGCACTTTTTACGGTTTTTACACTGCTGGCGCTCTTTATGGTTCAGAACACCGGGTTTGCCGTGACATGGCCCGATATAGCAGAGGGACTCTCCTTTCGCCTGCCAAAGGGGACAGTTGGATTTGCTTTTGCTGCATTCGGGCTGACCGGGGTTGGAGGGGATGAGATCCTCTCCTATAACTACTGGTGCATCGAAAAGGGGTATGCCCGGTATACCGGGAGCCGGGAGGAGTCTGATCAATGGAAAAGCAGAGCCAGGGGATGGATCAGGGTGATGTATATGGATGCATTTCTCTCCATGATAGTCTATACCGTTGTTACAGTAGCATTTTTCCTGTTGGGTGCATCCATCCTCTACCAGCGGGGCGATATTCCAGAAGGTTTCCAGATGATTGAGACTCTCTCAAGGATCTATACCGAATCAGTGGGTCCTACCGCTAAGAATGTTTTCCTGCTTGGCTCCTTTGTGGTACTCTTCTCCACACTTTTTGCCGCACTGGCCATCAGGACCCGGGTATTTTCAGATCTGTTCGGAGTGGTGGGGCGGATCGATTTCAGTAATATGCGGACCAGGTTACGGACCATCAGGTTCCTGGCCATCATGTTTCCCGTGCTCTGGACCATCGCTTTTCTGCTTATCAAACTGCCGGTACTGATGGTGACCATTGGTGGGATCGCCACCTTTGTAATGCTCTTTATCGTGGTGATTGCCGGAATCTGGTTCAGATTCGGCCCGGGAAAAGGATTGCTTGC
>DAOWNM010000156.1 GCA_030642565.1 Bacteroidota bacterium
TAAGTCACGGAAAGCTGTGCCAGTACATCCTGGAAACGAAACACAATTTTCCCGGAACCGATACAATAGAGGGCCCAACCAAGAATTAAAAGTATACCTGCCCTTTGAAAGGCGTGCCTGGTAATCTGGGAATGTGTATGGCCACGTTTTTTGCGATTGGAGAGAGAATAGGGCATGGCCACCCCCACAATAAACATAAAATAGGGCTGGATGAGATCCCAGAAGCGCAGACCGTTCCAGGGATGATGATTGAATTGCTCAGCAATCACATAGATAAAAGATCCTTCGAGCGCAGGATCGTGTAAAAAAGTGAAAAAGTGGGTAAATTCAGCAATCAATAGAAACATGGTTGCTCCACGAAAAAAATCAAGTGAGAGCAGACGCTCTGCGGGCTGTGATGGTTTGGCCTGGGACATTATTTTGCTTTACTAATAAACTGGTATCTTTGGTATAAACCTATCTATTTTATTATGAAAAATCTATTCATACTTATTCTTTTTTCAATTCCATTCTTGGTAACAGCGCAAACCAGCTCTAATCAAAAATCTGATCCGCTCATGGCGGCCTCCCCGGAAAGTGTAGGTATGTCGGTAGAAAGAGTGGAGCGGATTGATGCGATGTGCAAGGAATCAATTAAAGATGGAGATGTGCCGGGAATTGTTGCACTGGTAACCCGAAATGGAAAGATCGTTTTTCACAAAGCCTACGGAAAGGCCGATAGTGAATCCGGCAGGTCCATGAAAAAGGATGATATCTTTAGAATCGCATCCCAGAGTAAAGCGATCACATCCACTGCAGTGATGATGCTCTGGGAAGAGGGAAAATTCAGGCTGGATGATCCTGTCTCCAAATATATCCCGGAGTTCAAAGCCCCCCGGGTATTGAATACTTTTACATATGCTGATACCAGCCATACAACTCTGCCCGCCAATAAAGAGATCACAATCCGGCATCTGCTCTCTCATACATCCGGTATTGGATATGGCGTTATTGATGGAGATGAACAATTTCAAATGATTTACCATAAAGCGGGGATTACAGATCTTTTTACAACTGAAAACATTACCATAGCAGAGAGTGTGAAGAAACTGGCTAAACTGCCGCTGCATCATCATCCCGGTGAGGAGTTTACCTATAGCGAAGGTCTGGATGTCTTAGGGTATTTCATTGAAGTTGTCTCCGGCATGCCTTTTGATAAATTTCTTAGAAGCCATCTGTTCGATCCGTTGGGTATGGATGATACCTGGTTTTACCTGCCCGGTTCAAAAGCAGATCGGCTTGTTACAGTGCAACAAAAGGAAAATGGAAAATGGGTGCGTTACCCGGTCACTTTCTACGATACAGACTATCCAATAAAAGGTGCCAAAAGCTTCTTTTCGGGTGGAGCAGGCCTATCCAGTACGGCAAAAGATTACGCAACGTTTCTTCAAATGTATTTGAACGGTGGTGAATTGAACGGCATCAGAATTCTTAGCAGAACAACTGTTCAGACCATAATGGGCAATCAAACCGGCAGATTATTTGGAGGTGACAATTCATATTATGGGCTGGCATTTAGTGTGGTTACTTCCAAAGGTCAGGATGCCGGAGGGACAGGGAGTGAAGGTACCTTTTCCTGGGGAGGTTATTTCAATACCCAGTATTTTGCAGATCCTGAAGAACAGACCATCGGGGTCCTTATGAAACAGACCCGGGGACCATCCGGTGATCAAACTGGCTGGAAATTCAAACAACTTGTAAATCAGGCCATTGATAATTAGAATCAAAGGTGAGACAAAATGGTTAGTAACTATTGTGTAAGTAACTATTATTACCTAACTTTACTGTTACTTACAAATATGTTACACGATGAAACAGATTCCTTTTAAATTCGGTGAAATAGTCACCGGACAGCATTTTACCAACAGGGAAGATGAAATAGCAAAGCTGCATAGCAACTTTATTTCATTGCAGAATACCACCATAATTTCTCCTCGCCGCTATGGAAAAAGTTCTCTTGTAAAAGAGGCTGCAGAAAGATTTGTCAAAAAGGAAAAAGGATTTGTTTTCTGCTTTTTCGATTTGACATATATATACTCTGAAGAGGAGTTATACAGCAGATTTGCAACCACTATCCTTAAAGCCTCCTCGAATAAAGTTGAAGAATTTCTGCAATTAGCGAGAAATATGATAAAAGGATCAAGGGTAACCATCAATACCGGAACGGGAGAGCCAGCCCTGGAGTTTGGCGTTAACTATATTCATGAAAATATTGAAACAATACTCAATCTGCCTCAGACAATTGCCAGAAGAAAAAAGAAAAAAGTCATTATCTGCATAGATGAATTTCAGAATATATCCCGCTTTAAACAAAACGAAAAGCTACAAGGCAGGCTACGTGCCACATGGCAACATCATCAAAATGTAGGGTATGTACTTTATGGCTCTAAAATGACCATGATGATGGAGATATTCAATAACACCCGTAAACCTTTCTATAAGTTTGGGGAACTCATTTATTTAAATCGTATCAAACCCGACCGGTTGAGAGAATACGTTCAACAAGCTTTTCGTTCAACCGGAAAAGAAATTTCAATGGAAATATGCAATAAAATCATTGACACAGTCGAGAATCACCCTTATTATCTGCAGCAGTTTGCAAGAAATATATGGTTAATATCAGGAAAGAGAGTTACAGATGCCGACTTTTCTGGCGCAAAACAGTCGTTAAGGTCTGAAAACTTGAATTTCTACAATGAAATACTTGAGGATATGACCAGATACCAGGTAAGCTTTTTGAAAGCCTTGTTAAATAAAGAAGAACATCTCTATTCTACAGAGGTTATCCATACCTATAAACTAGGCTCTTCGGCTAATATAAGAAGGATGTACAACTCTTTTACTAGAAAGGGAATCATTGTGAATGAAGCAGGTAAAATTGTCTTTTCAGATCCCATTTTTAAGCTTATCGCCCAAGAGAGGTTTTTGTATTAACTTTCAGAGAAAGTTCTTCCAGCTGAGCCTCTGAAATGGTTGAAGGGGTGTCGATCATCACATCCCGTCCTGAATTGTTTTTGGGAAATGCAATCACATCCCTGATGGATTCGATACCGGCAAAAAGCGCCACCCATCGGTCAAATCCAAAGGCAATCCCCCCGTGTGGTGGTGCACCGTACCTGAAAGCACTCATCAGGAATCCGAATTGCTTACGTGCCTCCTCCCTGGTAAAGCCCAGGTTATCGAACATCTGTTTCTGTAACCCCTCATCATGGATCCGGATGGAGCCTCCTCCAATCTCCACACCATTAATCACAAGATCATATGCCCTGGCCCTTACTTTGCCAGGATCGGTTCGGAAAAGCTCCATATCTTCTTCGTATGGACTGGTAAAAGGATGGTGCATGGCATGGAACTTTTCTGTTTCTTCATCCCATTCAAGAAGTGGAAAATCAACCACCCACATAGGTCTGAATACATTGGGATCGCGTAACTCCAACCGATTTCCCATCTCAAGCCTGATTTCACTCAACGCCTTTAAGGTCAGGTCGCGATCTCCTGCAAGCACCAGTATCAGGTCGCCCGGCTTTGCATCGAATAGTTCCTCCCACTTTTTCAGAGCAGCTTCATCATAGAACTTATCCACCGACGACTTCAGGCTACCATCTTCATTATATTTCAGATATACCAGTCCCTTCACGCCTATCTGGGGCCGCTTTACAAAATCGGTCAGTGCATCCAGCTGCTTTCGGCTGTATCCTGCACAACCCTCCGCACAAATTCCGCCAATATATTCTACCGAATCGAAAACCTGGAATCCCCTGCCTTTGACAAGGCCGGTCATCTCACTGATCTCCATTCCAAAACGAAGATCAGGTTTGTCATTACCGTACCGGTTCATGGCCTCAGTATATGCCATCTTCGGAAACTTTCCGTCAATCTCCACCCCTTTGATGGAAAGGAACAGATGCTTGGCCAGTCCTTCAAAAGTATCCAGAATGTCATCACGGTCCACAAACGACATTTCACAATCAATTTGGGTGAATTCGGGCTGACGGTCGGCCCTCAGGTCCTCATCCCTGAAACACTTGACGATCTGGAAATATTTATCGAATCCCGCCACCATCAGCAATTGCTTAAAGGTCTGTGGTGACTGCGGTAGTGCATAGAATTCACCGGGATTCATTCTTGAAGGCACGACGAAATCCCTTGCTCCCTCAGGGGTAGATTTGATCAGCACCGGTGTTTCCACCTCCAGAAAACCCTGCTCGCTCAAATATTTCCTGATCTCAATGGCCATACGGTGCCGCAACTGCAGGTTCTCTCTGACCACCGACCGGCGCAGGTCCAGGTAGCGGTATTTCATTCGAAGATCATCACCCCCGTCTGTATTCTCTTCAATGGTAAATGGCGGTGTAATGGAGCTGTTCAGGATCTCCAGTTGCTCCACCATGATCTCGATATCACCGGTAGCCATCTGCGGATTTTTATTGCTTCTTTCAGTCACTTTTCCCTCTGTCCTGATCACGAATTCACGACCCAATTTACGTGCTTCACCGCAGAGTCCGGCATCAGTTTTCATATTGAATACCAGCTGTGTAATGCCATAACGGTCACGCAAATCCACAAAAGTCATCCCTCCCAAATCCCTCGATTTCTGAACCCATCCGGAAAGGATCACCCCTTCTCCAACATTTTCTCTGGTTAACTCTCCGCAATTGTGTGTCCTGTACATTTTCCTCAAATTTATGTGAGATGCCCTCTCGATTCTTATTTTTGTAATAAATGTGGTGTAAATTTAGCAACTTTTAGAGAGGAAAAGTAAAGAAACTTCAGGTATATGACATATCCGGTTTTCTCAGATGAGTATTTTATGAATGAGGCACTTAAGGAGGCACAGAAGGCTTTTGAAAGAGAAGAAGTGCCGGTGGGTGCGATCATAGTAAATCAGAACCGCATCATTGCACGGGCCCATAACATGACCCAGCAGCTTAATGATGTGACTGCCCATGCCGAAATGATCGCTATCACATCGGCATCCAACTACCTTGGGGCCAAATATCTGGAGAATTGTACACTTTATGTCACCCTGGAACCCTGCGTCATGTGTGCTGCAGCCCTAAAATGGGCGCAGGTGTACCGGCTTGTTTATGCCGCACCAGATCGCCGGGAAGGCTTCTCCCTCATCCAGGAGCCGATCTTGCATAAAAAAACTGAAGTGATCTCCGGAATCCTTGAGAATCCAGCCTCTTCACTGCTCAAACAGTTTTTCCTGAACCGTCGTGATCTGAAGAAATAGTGCCGGGCGCGGTCCTGCCGGTGAAAGAGGTCCTTTAATTTCCCTCACACCTGAATTGCCTGGTATGTGTTATCCTTTTGAGCTATGAAATCGCATTCAAACCTGTTCCTGTAATAGAATAAACCATTCCCAATACAAATGGAATATACATCGCGAGATTTGTTGAAAATAGATTGTTGAGCCCTCAAACTGGGGCGATTCCAAATCCCGCTTTCTCCAGGTCGTTCCAGTAGCCGGGATATGATTTGGTCACCACCCCGGGATCTTCAATGGCAATATGTTCCAGACTGATGGCCAGCGGTGCAAAAGCCATGGCCATGCGATGATCGTGATAGGTCCGGATCACCGGATCAGGAAGAGGTTCACACCGGATACCATCCCATGCCATCCACTCTCCTCGCGGGTCAGCTGATAACAGAAAACCTACCCTCTTTAACTCGGTCTGAAGGGCCAGTATACGGTCGGTCTCTTTCACCCGCAGGGTGGTGGTCCCGGTAAACCGGAACGGTACGCCCAGGGCACAAAGGGTTACCGCACAGGTCTGAACCAGATCGGGGCAACCTGTAAAATCATATTCAAAATTTACCGGAAGCTCTTTTTTTTGCGAGTGAAGCAAAATTCCCTCTTCATTGAAGATGGTTGTAACACCCAGCGGCTCAAAAATCTGAACCAGGGCTGCATCTCCCTGCAGGCTCCTCCCGGAGAGGTTGGGAAGGTCGATTTCTGATCCTGGAAGAAGTGCTGCCACCTGGTACCAGTAGGAGGCACTGCTCCAGTCAGATTCAACCCTGAAATCATCCAGATTATAAGCACCCTGAGGCACCGTGATCGTTTTTCCATCAAACCGCGCCCCGGCACCACACCGGTTCATCAGCGAAAGGGTCATTTCAATGTAGGTGGCCGATACCACATGGCCCTTTAGTTCGATGATGAGCCCACCCTCCAGCACAGGTCCAATCATCATCAGTGCACTGATAAACTGGCTGCTGATTCCCGCTTCGATCTTTATGCTGCCGCCAGTCATCCCTCCACCGGTGATCCTGAGAGGCGGACAACCCTCTCTCTCCAAATATTCTACCCGGGCCCCCATCTGTTTTAAAGCATCTGCCAGCGGGCCAATGGGGCGCTGCTTCATTCGCCGCGATCCTGTCAAAGTGACTTCGCCCGGCTGTGTGGAGAGGTAGGCAGCCAGAAAACGCATGGCCGTACCGGCATGTCCTACATCCAATACATTTTCCTCTGTATCAAGGGCTTTGCTTAGAACTACAGTGTCATCACTCTCCGATA
>DAOWNM010000211.1 GCA_030642565.1 Bacteroidota bacterium
AAGTGGACTGATGGAAGTTGCGCTGGTAGGAGGGGTGGCACTGGCCCTGGTTGTTACTCCTTTCCTGGTGTCTGCCGGAATCAGCATTCATGAAATTCTCTATGGGGGGATGGGGAGCCTGATTGTGGCCACCGGGGCCCAGATGTATATTCTGTCACGCCCTGGAAAGCAGGGTGGAGGATACAGAAACAGGAGCGGCAGTGCCGGTCCGATCAGGTTGTTCGCCCATCGGTATACGGCTTTGATGGCATCTTTTGTGGTGATAGGGGTGGCCATATCTGTACTGTTGCAATACGAATTTCTTTCCGTGACCCAGAGCAGGTTTCACGGAGGAATCGAACTTGTTGAATTCCTGGGTTTCTTCTTTGGGATCGGTGTGTTGCTGGCGTGGATAATGAAACGGTTCTTTTTTCATTGGATTAAAAGCAAATTCGGGATCAGGATGACCCTGTTGCTGATGCCTGTTGTGTTGCTGCTTTTGACTATTCCTGCATCAATATTAGGAGAAGGTTATGGTTATGGAGGCGGGATACAGCTTTTTACCTATTTCTTCCTGCTGGTTGTACTGTCCAATCTTTTCAGCCGCTCCATGAAAGAATCCATGGAAAATCCTTCCATGAACCTGATCTTTCAATCTCTTAATCCAAGGGAGAGAGAGAATGTTCAATCGGGTATTGAAGGAGTATTCACTCAGATTGGAGTCTTCTCTGCCGGACTTTTCCTCTCGCTGTTTATAATGCTTCGGTTCGTTGAGTTGTACCATGTGACTTATGTATTGTTTGGATTACTGTTGATCTGGTTTGTGGTGGGTCTTTCACTTTACCGAAGTTATCACAGGTTGTTGAAGATGACACTGGAATCGGACCGGATTCTTGATCCGTTTGACCTGAGCCTGGAGAAGATTGAACAGTTTGACCTGGAGCATTCTGCATTCTCAATGGAACTGATCGAATTCAATCCCTATTTTTTTCATTTTGTATCCAGGGAGCGTCTGCTCTCTTTGTTGTCCCATTCCGATCCAATGGTACGCAGGGTGATCTGGGATCATATTTTGAAATCTTCACCAGGATTGACGGATATAACTATAAGCCAAATGCTTGTGAATGAAAGAGAGCCAGATATCAAGGAGAGGATCAGGCTATTGAAGAAGCGCAAGCTAAAATCAAAATTAGGTTTACAGGAGGCCTTTATCAGGGAGCGACTCAATAAATTCAACAAAGTTGAAAGTGAGCCTGATAACTCCATCGGTGAGGTGTTTCATTCCGGGACAAGTCATGAGATTCTGGCAGCACTTTATTATGTTGCTGATGCAAAGGACCGGACGTTTCTTCCGCAGGTCATTTCACTTTTCAGGGACCGTGATCCGGACATTCAGGGTGTAGCCATCTCTACTGCAGGTTATCTTGATCTGGGGGGTAATGCCCATAAAATAATCGATTTACTCAATGATCCTGTGCTCTACCAGACCGCCTGGTCGACTCTGGTTAAACAGGGTGAAAATGTGCTTGATGAACTGGAGATGGCCTTTTATAAACCTGATGCGGATATCAGGTTGCAAACACGCATAGTATCGGTTATTTCGTCTATTGGTGGTGAGCGTGCTGTTCAACTTTTGCTGCAGAAGCTGGAGTATCAGCATCGTGACGTGTTTCATTCAGTTGTTCAGGGATTATATGCGAATAATTTTGAAGCGACAGTGATTCAGGAAGCGCAGATTCAGAATGCCATTCTTAGAATGATCCAGGCAGGAACCTGGATCATGGCTGCAAAAATTTCTGTTCGAACCGATGATCCGGGAGGTTGCCTTGCCAGGGTGATTGATCTGGAGATATGGGAGGTTAATGAGTTGATCCTGATGTTGTTGACAATGATCTATGATCGAAGGTCGGTACGAAGGATTAAAATAAGTTTGCTTGACCGGCAATCGGATGACCGCCAGATGGCTATCGAGTTACTGGAATTGTTGGTGAGGGAGCCCTTAAAGGCGGTTCTGGTATCCTATTTTCATGATGTATCGGTCAGAGAGAAACTGGACAAACTTAAAGAGTTATATCACATTGATGTTTTTCCGGTCGATTTGCTGTTAAAGAGGATTCTGAATCGTAACGGAGCCCAGATGGGAGATTTCATAAAGATTAGTGTACTGGACAGGGTGGGAAATGTAGCGCGGTATTTTGATGAACAACAGATCATTGCACAGGGATTTCATCCCAATCCCAGGATCAGGGAGATCGCAGCCCAGCTGTTGCGTAAGAACAATCCGGAGCAGTATGATCTGGTGACTGAAAGGCTCGATTTTCCTGACAATAGTTTTCCGGGACATGAGGATATGGTCCGCTGGTACCTGGATACCACTATGAGACTGACCTCGTGGAAGTTATTTATGAATGTTGGAATTAACTCTCTGTTTAAACTTGTCTCCATTGCCAGACCCTTTTCAGACGAGTGGTCGGCCGATGGAGACTCTGTAATTCTTGCCAGATCTGTATCTGCTGAAGAATATACTACCCTTTCAAACGGAATTGCAATAATTGCTGCTTATCAACCCGAAATTTTGGAGCAGATTCGTTATCTTGGCACCATCGGAGCATGTGAGACCTTTCTGATTGATCGAAAGGAATTTGTTGAACTTTTGTTTGACGAAAGAAGTCTATTGCATGTTTTTTGTAGTTTCCTGAATCAGGCTTCTCAAGAGACGTTTTAGGATTCGGGAAATGCGATTATTGATATTAATTTATGGGTGAACCCTCAATGATAAATACCGGGGTGCTACAGAGGAATCCTTTTCCAGGCAGCAGGCCTTTTTTTTCAGCTGAAGATCAACTTTTCTTTGGCCGGGATGACGCTGTTTCTGAGTTACTCAAAATTCTACTGAAAAGAAGGTTTGTGGCGCTGGTTGGGGCATCTGCGTGTGGAAAAACCTCTCTGATTCAGTCAGGGGTCATTCCCGCTCTTCTTTCCGATATGAAGGAGGAGTGGGTTCCTGTATATATCCGGCCGGGAAAACGTCCTATGGAGAGCCTGATCAGGGGAGTTCAGCGGGTTTTCTCAAAAAAGATTTCAGAATCTGATGTCCACTCCTTTCTCAAAAGTTCACAAAGTATAGGTGATTTTCTTATTGAAAAAGGTCTGGGTAACTACCATTATTTTCTTGTGGTGGACCAGTTTGAGGAGCTTTTCACATGGCCCGCAGTTGTAAAAAAGAGGAAAAGCGGGAAAAATCCTGATGCCCTGCACTTCATTAACCACCTGATGCGGTTGGTTGATAAGGAGGAACCCCGGATCTTTCTGATGCTTTCGATCAGGTCCGATTTTCTGGACTATTGTTCAACCTATCGAGAGCTTACTGAACACCTTAACAAGAGCAAATACCTGCTTCCTCAAATGAACCGGAATGACCTCGCGGTAGCCATACTGGAACCCTTCCGTGTGGTGGGAGTTGCAGTGGAGCCTGGGTTTGAGGAGTATCTTCTGAATGATCTGGAGGAGGTGGAACCGCAGCTGCCCTTGCTGCAGCATGCTCTGAAGCAAACTTGGAATCAATGGAAAAGGCGGGGGAGGACTGACCAGCCCATTACACTGGATGATTACCAGTCCAGTGGAGCCATACGTGGTGGATTGAGCAGGGATCTGGAAAATTTATATCAGTCGCTGGAATTCTATCAGAAAGAGATCTGTGAGCGTATTTTCAAAACCATCGCTTTTAAAACAGGCCGACAGGAGGCCTTCAGCCGAAGGACATCCCTGGGTAATATATCCAGGATTGCAAAATGTAGCGTGGAACGGGTCCTGGAGGTGGTCGAAATTTTTGATAAAGCGGGGCATCCATTTCTTAACAATCGGCCTTTGGAACCATTGTCATCCGAGAGTAGGATTGAGCTATCCCACGAATCGCTGATCAACATTTGGGACAGGCTCCATCAATGGGTGGATGAAGAGGATGAATCCATAAGGATGTATCTGAAACTGTCAAAAGCATCTGCGATGTATCAGCAGGGTAAAGGGGTGCTTCTGGCAGCTTCTGAATTGCAAAAGGCCATTGACTGGAAAAAATCACAGAACCTGACACCCGCCTGGGGTATTCAGTTCGATCCAGCCTTTGAGAGGGCTATGGTTTTCCTGAATACCAGTGAGGAGGAGTATATCTGGACCGAGAAACGAAAAATCATACTTCAGCGCAGGAAACGAATTCTGAACCGTTCCATTTTTGTTGGATGTATCGTGATTGCTGCAGCCGTTGCCCTGGTTATTTATATCTCCCAAAACAGGCCTGTTGAAACAGATCAGCAGGTTCAGACAGTTGCGCAGGAACCTTTATTTGAACAGCATTCAGAACAACTCCCCAAAACAGATGATCGTCAGGTAACAGAGGAAGTAACGCTACAGCCCCAGGATAATCAGGAGGTGGAGCAGGTGACTGAAGAGGTTGAAGACCTGGTGGTTGCTGATCGAGAGGGGACAACGACGGATGTTGTAGCAATACAACCTGAACCCGAAGTAACCACAAATGAACAACCTGAACCAGTCTCTACCAGATCCAGGGAGACGGAAATTTTGCTAACCATCGCAAAAGATGTAGCTTACCGGAGCGTGGGTATTTCCAGAAATACTGATCTCCAGGGGTTGCTTGCATATCAGGCCTACCTGATGAACAAGAAGTACGAGGGAAATGCTTTTGATCCGGATATCTATAAGGGTCTCTATGAAGCATTGAAAAAGCTGATTTCGCCGGCTTATAACATCTATCCAAACCTGAGACATTCCATCAGGGCCATGGAGTGGCTCGACAGATCAGGGAGTATCCTGGCCGCCAGCAGCGATGGCAGTATTAAAATTTTATCTGGAAATATTGCCGACCGGTCTGCACAGATTAATCTTGCAGGAACAGGATTTAACAATGAGTGTCTGGGATTAAGTCCTGATGAGCGTATTGCCGCGGTTGGAACCAGTGGGGGAGGCATGCTCTTTATTGAGTTGGAGAACAGGGGAGAGGTGATACACCAAAACAGCGAGCAGGGTGAGGTTGTTCTTTTTATAGAGAACCTGGGAAGTAGTGGAAGTTTCCTGTCGGCAGGTATCGATAACAAAATCCTGAAGTGGGACTACAGCAGTTTCTCCCCTAC
>DAOWNM010000198.1 GCA_030642565.1 Bacteroidota bacterium
ATAAATTGTTGCGTTTTGACTTCTTTATGTCAACGGAAACTGTTTCTTTTGCAAAGAAAGATAAAAGTAGGAAGAACTATCCATAAAACCAATGACAACCAATAAGTCAATCAACAGTGCACTGATTTCAGTTTTCTCCAAAGAGGGGCTGGATAGTATTGTAAAAAAACTCCATGAACTGGCTGTTTCCATCTACTCTACAGGTGGAACACAGAAATTTATCGTGGAGCTTGGGATTCCTGTCACCCCTGTTGAGGACCTCACCTCTTACCCCTCTATTCTGGGTGGTCGGGTGAAGACTCTTCACCCCAAGGTTTTCGGGGGCATCCTGGCCAGAAGAGAAGAATCGGGCGATCTTGGTCAGCTGGTCGAATATCAGATACCCGAAATCGATCTGGTGATTGTGGACCTCTATCCTTTTGAAGATACTGTGCGTTCGGGTGCATCGGAACAGAAAATTATTGAGAAAATTGATATTGGGGGGATCTCCCTGATCAGGGCAGCTGCCAAGAATTACAAAGATGTGATGGTGGTTTCGTCGCGTGAACAGTATGGTCCGCTCTGTACGCTCCTCGAAAAAGGTAAAGGTATCACCAGCCTGGAAGAGAGAAAAGCGTTTGCCACTCAGGCTTTCAATGTCTCATCTCATTATGATTCTGAAATATTTAAGTTCTTCGATGGAGGCCAGATGAGCGCCCTGAAGGTAAGCGAAAAATTTTCACGGAAGCTTCGTTATGGTGAGAATCCGCACCAGCAGGGCCTTTTCTTCGGAGAGCTGGATCACATTGTCGAACAGCTGCACGGGAAGGAGATCTCCTACAACAACCTGCTTGATATTGATGCAGCAGTTGGTCTGATCAGAGAATTTGAAGGGACCACTTTTTCCATCATGAAGCACAACAATGCATGTGGACTGGCCACACGGGAGAGGCTTGTGGATGCATGGAAAGATGCGCTGGCCGGCGACCCGGTTTCGGCATTCGGGGGTGTACTGATCACCAACAGGGAGATTGATGTGGAGACAGCCGAAGAGATGAACAAAATCTTTTTCGAGGTGGCGATTGCACCATCCTACAATGAAGATGCCTTGAAAGTGCTTCAACAGAAAAAGAACAGGATTATTCTGATTCAGAAAAATAGCGAAACGGAAAATAGGACAGTCCGCTCTGTGCTCAATGGAGTGCTTGTACAGGACCGTGACCTCTCCACTGAGACGGAGTCAGAAATGAGAACGGCCACCAAAACAGCAGCCACCCCGGAACAAATGGCCGACCTTGTATTTGCCAATAAAATTGTAAAGCATACTAAATCAAATGCCATTGTACTTGCGAAGAACCAGCAACTGGTGGCCTCGGGAGTGGGACAGACCTCAAGGGTGGATGCGCTGAAGCAGAGTATTGAGAAAGCGTTGCATTTCGAATTTAATCTGGAGGGAGCTGTGATGGCATCTGATGCCTTCTTCCCGTTCGCAGATAGTGTGGAAATTGCAGAGAAAGCGGGAGTAAGGGCCGTGGTTCAACCCGGAGGTTCGGTGCGCGACCAAGATTCCATCGATTACTGTGATGCACATGGCATGGCCATGGTTTTCACCGGAATCAGACATTTTAAACATTAAACCAATAATAAAGAAATTCTATGGGATTGTTTTCATTCCAGCAGGAACTAGCCATTGACCTGGGAACTGCCAATACGATAATTATTTACAATGATAAAGTGGTTGTGAATGAGCCCTCCATTGTGGCTATAGATCAACACTCCGGGAAATTGATAGCCATTGGTGAGAAAGCCAGGCAGATGCATGGCAAAACCCATGAAGATATCAAAACCATACGCCCCCTGCGGGATGGCGTGATTGCCGATTTCCAGGCTGCAGAGCTAATGATCAGGGGGATGATCAAAATGATCAATACCAAGCGTAAGCTATTCTCTCCTTCCCTGAAGATGGTGGTATGTATTCCATCAGGAAGTACTGAGGTAGAACGTCGTGCGGTACGCGATTCAGCTGAACATGCAGGTGGACGGGATGTCTATATGATCTTTGAACCCATGGCAGCCGCCATTGGTATCGGACTGGATGTGGAGGCACCGGTAGGATGCATGGTTGTGGATGTCGGAGGTGGAACCACAGAAATTGCAGTGATTGCACTTGGCGGTATTGTTTGCAACCAGTCGATCAGGGTGGCCGGTGACGGATTTACCAGTGATATCCAGACCTACATGAGGCACCAGCACAATATCAAGATCGGGGAACGGACCGCAGAAGATATCAAAATTCAAGTAGGTTCTGCCCTTCCTGAGCTGGAGGAGCCACCACAGGATTTTTATGTCAGGGGACCCAACCTGATGACGGCACTGCCCATCGAAATACCGATCTCATACCAGGAGATTGGTCACTGTCTTGACAAATCCATCTCTAAAGTCGAAACTGCCATATTATCGGTTCTGGAACAGACACCGCCGGAACTGTATGCCGACATTGTTAGCAAGGGGATCTATCTTGCAGGTGGTGGTGCATTGCTCAGGGGGTTGGACAGAAGACTCGCGGAGAAGATATCCATTCCCTTCCATGTGGCCGAAGACCCCTTACAGGCAGTGGCACGAGGAACCGGGATAGCCCTTAGGAATGTGGACAAGTACCCTTTTCTCATGAGATAGGATCGGGGTTTCAAATATAATATGAGGACACTGCTCAGGTTTTTTCAAAAGTACTCCAACATGCTGTTGTTTCTGTTACTGGAGATAATTGCCATTGCCATTATAATGCAGAGCAGCAGTTACCAGAGATCCAGGCTCATTGGACTGAACCGGCAGGTCACAGGGTACATCTACAGCAAAGTGGATGGTGCCAGGGAGTATTTTTCATTGAAGGAGGTAAACGAGCAGCTTGCAGAAGAGAACCTGGATCTGAGGAACAGGCTCGATCTAATCTCATCGCAACTCGATAGTGCCACCGTTGTAAGTGAAATGATGGGAGCGCATCGTTACTACTTTGTTCAATCCAGGATCGTGCACAACAGCATCTACAAACAATATAACTATCTGACGCTCAATAAAGGGAAGAAACAGGGAGTATTTCGAGATATGGGTGTGATTTCAGACCAGGGACTTGTGGGAATCATCCTGGAGAGCTCTGCCAATTTTGCCACCGTCATCCCGGTAATCAACAGGGATTTCAGGTTAAGTGCAAAGATCAAATCCAATAACTATGCAGGAATTCTCCAGTGGGATGGTCTCTCTCCACAATTTGCCATACTCACTGAGATACCGTTTCATGTGGAGCTGACAGAGGGAGATACCATCCTGACCAGCGGGTTTTCATCCATCTTCCCGGAAGGGATCAAGGTGGGAAGGATTGAATCTTTTTCATTGGAAAAAGGGAATTTTTATGATATCAGGGTGGAACTATTCACCGATTTTCAGCGCCTTTATCATGTAAATGTGATCCGGAACTATCGACAGGAAGAGCAGTTAAACCTGGAAAAATCGAACAGATAATGTATATCATTGCCAGAAATATCTTCCGCTTCGCTGTGGTTATCCTCTTCCAGGTTCTGGTAATGGACAATGTGATGATCAGTGGATATATGATTCCCTATATCTATCTCCTTTTTATTCTGTTGATGCCTTTCGAAACACCCAGGTGGATCCAGCTTCTATCCGGTTTTGCACTTGGACTGACAATGGATCTCTTCACAGGTACTGCCGGAATGCATACTGCCGCAACCGTCCTGGTAGCTTTTGTCCGGCCCTACCTGCTTGATTTGCTGGCTCCCCGTGACGGATATGAGCCAGAGACTTTTCCCCGGATCCACTACTACGGCTTTCTCTGGTTTCTGAAGTACACCCTGCTTATCGTACTTATCCATCACCTGGCACTCTTCTACCTGGAGGTATTCCAGCTGAAGGTTTTTTTAAGTACCTTGTTCCGGGTGATCCTGAGTTCAATCCTCTCCACCTCAACTATTGTACTCAGTCAGTATTTTGTATTCCGAAAATAGATGAACCAGTATACGGATAGAAGGTATGTTTTTGCAGTAGCAATCATCCTCGTAGGATTGACATTTATGATCCGCCTTTTCCAGATCCAGGTTATCGATAAATCCTATGAACAGTATGCCCTGAACAATGCCCAGAGTGTAAGGATCATCTATCCGGCCAGGGGGTTGATTTATGACCGCAATGGAAAAATCATGGTATACAACAAGGCCGCCTATGATATTATGGTTACTCCCCGACTGCTGGAACCTTTTGATACCACCGAACTGTGCGAAATACTGAAAATCTCACGTGAAAGTACCAGGGAGATACTGGAATCAGCCAGGTCATACTCCTACCGTGTGCCCTCTGTTTTTATGAAACAGGTTAGCTACGAAAATGCTGCTCTTCTTCAGGAAAAAATGTTTCAGTTTCCAGGATTATATGTGCAGACACGTACCCTCAGGGAGTATACCAGTCCTATTGCCTCACATGCGCTTGGCTATGTGGGGGAGGTGGACCAGGCAATTCTGGACAGCGATCCCTATTACCAGCTTGGTGACTATATCGGCGTATCCGGCATAGAGAAAGCTTATGAGGAGTACCTGAGGGGACAAAAAGGGAAGAATATCTTCCTGAAAGATGTACATAACCAGACCATTGAATCTTACCAGGATGGAAGGCTGGATGTGACGGTTGAAGTGGGTAAGAACCTGACCATCACACTGGATATGGAACTCCAGGAGTACGGTGAAAAGCTGATGTCTCCCTATGTAGGTAGTGTGGTGGCCCTTGAACCCTCCACCGGAGAGGTGCTGGCACTGGTGAGCGCACCCTCTTACTCTCCCGGTATGCTTGTTGGCAGGAGCCTGGGTGTTGAGTTTGGTAAACTGGTAACAGATACTCTGAATCCCCTTTTCAACAGGGCTCTGATGGCACAGTACCCACCAGGCTCCACCTTTAAGACCATCATGGCGCTCATAGGTCTCCAGGAGAAGGTGATCTCAACGAGGACCGAGCACCACTGCTATTATGGATTTTACGTTGGAAATATACACACCAGCTGTCACCTTCATGAAACACCGCTGAACCTGATAGAAGCCATTCAAAACTCCTGTAATACTTACTTTATCAATGTTTTGAAGAGCATTCTGCAGGATGTCAAATTCTCCAATACAGCGGAAGCTTATAACAACTGGCGTAACCACCTCCTCTCTATGGGTTTTACACAACCCCTGGGTATTGAACTGACCAATGAACTGGATGGAAACATTCCTACGCCTGACTATTTCAACAGGATCTATGGGGAGAACCACTGGAACTACCTCACCATTCGTTCCCTGGCTATCGGGCAG
>DAOWNM010000319.1 GCA_030642565.1 Bacteroidota bacterium
ATAAAAGAAAATCGAGTATATTTACTTACCTAATCCCTGCTCCCAAATGAAAAAACATCTCCACCTGCTGCTGATCTTTTGCCTCTCCATCCTTATCGGTTCCTGCAACCAGGGAAAGGAACAAATGGAACAACCTCCTGAAGATAATACTCCTAAGTTGGTTAAAAAAAGACGTGAGGATGGCACCCTTTCCAGCCTCAACCCTGTTGATGATAAGGGGTATGTTCATGGGGTCAAAGTCAATTTCTACGAGGACGGTGTAACGGTCCATTCCAAAATCACCTATGAGCATGGTCGCAAACACGGGCCTGCTATCTGGTTCTTCAAAAGTGGAAAGATCTACGAGCATACCACCTATTTTCAGAACAGAAGAACGGGGTTACCAAACGCTATTACGAAACCGGCGAATTGTATGAGGAGGTAACTTTTGCTACAGGCAAGGAACTGCCCGGAAAAAAGAAGTATGACAAAGAGGGCAACCTGATCAGCAAATAACTACCTCTTCAACAGAATGAAATTTGCAAATTCACCCAAGCGCCGTCCCCCCAACAGCTTCTTCTCGATCCAGGTGACGATACGGTATTTGAGTTTATCATGCTTGGCTCTGAAGAGATTCAGGCTCTGTGTCTGACCGGTAAAACGAAGTTGCTCCTTCCAGTCAAACGCATCCATCCAAGGTTGCATAACGGCCGGGTGGGTCCCCTCATATCTGGTATATGTGGAGAGATTACCATAATCGAAAACATGATCGAAATGGTGAGCCGCCTCCATCTTTGCCACACTCTCCCTTCCGCGGTGGTTAATACTGAATGCCTTGATCTTATTCTGCATAATCCTGGGCGGTCGTACCCAGCCATAGTGGAAAATCTCAGCGTCCACATTTGCCACATTCAGTTTATAGGTTCCGGCCTGCTGTCTGTAGTTCACTCCGTCGAAACCGGGAATTTTCCGGAATGACTGGGCTGACTCCCATGAATGAATCTCAGGGAGGTTCCTGACGATCCGGATCTCCCTGCGATACCAGCAGTGACCATCCTGAAGATGTTCATAATCACCCCAGAAATGGCGGTATCGGAACAGGAGGCCCTCCACCTCATGGTCATCCAGCAGCTCCTCACACCGCTGCCTGATATTCTCCAGATCCTTTTCATGGACCACCTCATCCGATTGCAGGTAAAACAACCAATCGCCTCTGCACTGATCCATGGCAATATCGGTCTGATGTGCATGTTCCATGCCGCGAGGATATTTTTCTATATCCCAGACAGTATCAACAATACGAATCTTTTCACTGCCAATGGCTGCTATTTCGGCCCTTGTGATATCATCTTCATCTGAATCTCCCAGGGCCACCACAAATTCATCAACCAGGGGCAGAATCGACTCAACCGATTGCCGCATGGGATAGTATAATTTCAGGGCATTCTTACCCATTGTAAATCCGCTGATCTTCATAGGAGACTAAAACATTTGCATGGAATGGAATTTTCTGTACAGACCCGTTTTATTACTGATCAGTTCATCATGGTTTCCCCTCTCCACAATCTCTCCCTTATCAATCACCAGAATCAGATCAGCATGCTTAATAGTGGAGAGCCTGTGTGCAATCACTATGGAGGTTCGGTTCTGCATCAGTTTAATAATGGCATCCTGCACAAGGCGCTCCGACTCTGTATCCAGGGCTGATGTGGCTTCATCCAGGATCAGTATAGGCGGATTGGCCAACACCGCACGGGCAATACTGATCCGTTGCTTCTGTCCGCCACTCAACTTACCTCCACCTTCACCTACACCCTCCTCATACCCATGCTCGGTTTCCATAATGAAGTCATGAGCATTGGCCACCTTCGCAGCATTAGCAATCCGCTCCAGATCAGCCCCTTCACTGTTCCCAAACGCTATGTTATTCCGAAACGTGTCATTGAAAAGGATCGATTGCTGGCCCACCATACCCATCAAAGATCGCAACGATTTCAGACGGAAATCCCTTACCGGAACTCCATCGATAAATATCTCCCCATTGGAGATGTCCATAAACCTGGGAAGCAGGTCCACCATTGTCGATTTCCCAGATCCCGATTTTCCTACAAGGGCAATGGTCTGACCCTTCTTGATGGTAAAGGAGATATCCTTTAGCACATACTCCTTATTATATTTAAAAGATACATTCCTGAACTCAATAAAATCATTGAAACCATCTGCCCCAACAGCATCCGGCTTTTCCACTATTTTATCATCAGCCAGCAACAGCTGATCAACCCGGTCCACAGATGCCATTCCTTTCTGAATATTGATCCAGGCAGTGGATATGGTTTTGGCCGGATTTATAATCTGGCTGAAGATCATCAGGAAAAAAATCAGGCTCTCTCCATCCATTTCATCCGATCCTCCAAGCACCAGTGATCCTCCATAAGCCATGATCACCATCAGTACAATGGTTCCCATAAATTCGCTGAGCGGACTGGCCAGGTACCTTCGGCGTACCACCTTCCGGATCAGTAGTGCAAAACGGTTATTGGTACTGAAAAACCGCTCCTTCATTTGCTCCTCACCGTTAAATGCCTTGATGATCCGTAAACCGCCCAGGGTCTCTTCCAGCAGAGCCAGCAACTCTCCCAAACGCTGCTGTCCCCTGAAGGAAGTTTTCCTGAGACTTTTACCAATACGTCCGATAATGAATCCTGTCAGCGGAAGTATCAGGAGTACAAAAAGAGTCAGCTTAAAACTGAGGGAGAAGAGGATAGCCATGTATATGATAATGGTAATGGGATCCCTGAAAAGCATCTGGAGGGAGCTAAGCAATGAAGCTTCGATCTCCTGGACATCATTGGAAATCCGTGCGATCACATCACCTTTCCTGGCCTCTGTATAATAGGAGAGCGGGAGCTTCAACACCTTCCTGTATATATCATTCCGGATATCCCGTACCAAAAAAGCACGGATGGGCGCCAGCATATAATTGGCAGCAAAAATGAACACGTTTTTCAGCAGGCTGAACATCACCACCAGGA
>DAOWNM010000188.1 GCA_030642565.1 Bacteroidota bacterium
GATAAACGGTATTTCACTGGCACTTGCACTGGTTTTGTTTTTCCTTATCCCTGTGGGACGCAACGCCAACCTGAGCAGTATGTTTGCGCTGGTGCTAATCGGTTCGATGTTATTTAGCAGCTGGTACGCATCCCGGGGTCGTTCAGCAAGGGACTTAGCTCGCCAGAGGTACTGTAATTGGCATTCCCTAATCGGGGAAGTAAACTTCCCATATAGGTATATTTTATTCGGTTGGAGGTATTGACAGCCACCGGGTAGTTCTGGTATGCATTGCGCGGATTAAACATCACCATCTCGTTGATATTCTCCCGGTTGATGGTTGTTTTTATATCCTTCCGCGGGTAACAATCGGTTCCCTTGGCATGTGCCTCCAACTCCACATCCTTGCCTGCAATCAGATCCTCAATAATATGAGCACCTCCATAAGCCGGGTTTTCAGGATGATTCTCTGTGGCCCCTATATAGAGGTCCACAGCAGCAATTCCGGTGAAAACAGGAACTCCATTCAGGGTGGCCCGCTCCATACGGATGGGTGGATTGGCGTGACCGGTATTAATAAACATACCGGATGAACACATGGGGCCAAATGTGGCGGTTGTAACCACATCGACCTTCCCGGCCACCTGCGCAGGAGAGTGGTCCTTACCCATGTCAGCTACCTCTTCGGCGGTTAATACAACAGCCTGTCCCTTCATGATTTTCTCATTGATCTCCTGGAAACTCTTCTTCATGGAACTATCTCTTGTCAGATTGATTCAAAATCGCCTGCCATTATCCACCCTTCACGCCCATCGATAACCTTGATATTTCGCCATCCGGAAACCTCTTCATTGACTTTAATCTTAGTTCCTTCATGCAAAATAAAAAGCTCCGTTCCACTCTCGCTGGGCGAACTGTGAACCACCACGGATGGTGCCAGGATAATACCGGTATCCGGATTGATAATATTCCTGTGTGTGGATAGAGCAGAAGAGAATGTAATAACAAACAGCACCAGGGCTACAAGGCCACTTATGAAACCTGTCTTCTTGACGACAATGTGCCTGGAAAAAAGGTATATCAGGAGACCGGTAAGGATTATCATAAAAAAGATCAGAGCCAGGATGCTCCAGGTTTGTTCGGGAAATAACTGAATAAACCCTTTGATCCATGTACCCATGAACAATACTGGTACCTCATCGAAAGCATCGAGCCGATAACGTGAAACAAAATCCAGATTATGAATGGCATCTTCGTGAGTGGGCTCCAGTTTAAGGGCTTTCTCATAATAGAGAATGGCATGACCTATACTGTTGGAGCGATATGCCGCGTTGCCCATATTGTAATAGAGATCTGCAGATTCATAGCCGTTCAGAATCACTGCATTGTACACCTCCAGTGCCGGCTCATAATCACCCTGCTGGTATAGTTTGTTGGCATTAAGAAACAGTGAATCAATATCAACATCAACATCATCCAAATTAATCCCGGGCAAATCACCCCTAACTAAATCAGTTCCAAGCAAATCACCCCTGACTGAATCAATTCCAAGCAAATCACCCCTGACTGAATCAGTTCCAAGCAAATCACTCTTAACTGCAGCGCTTTCAACTTTATTATTACCGCCTGATTCAACTTCTGTCAGATTGTTTCCTGCTGTTGGAAGGAAGGCTGTCCAGATAAGAGAGAAGATCAAGAATATGGCTGCTCGGTTCATTTCAGGCTGTTTTCAAGGTTTCTGATAAGTTGTGCAGCATCTTTATATAGGTTGTTCATTTCGCTTCTTTCAGAAGTAGGCGCAAACCTGGAAAACTCACTCTCCTCCAGGATTCTAAGCAGATCACTTCGCTGCTCCTCCGGAACCACCTGTTTCTCCATCTGTTCCATAACCACCTCTCTTGAGAGTCCGGAGGTTTCGATATTCATTTTATGAGACAGGTATCCCCATATGGCATTCCCAATCTCTTCATAGAATCTATCCGGATCGCCGGCTTTTCTGAAACGGTCCGCCTTTTTCAATCTGGTGCGTGCCAATCTGCCAGCCTTTCGGTTGCGTACCAACGTCAGATCGGCATTTCTTCTGGCCACTACTCTCATTAAAATAATCAGCAAAAGTGTAAGCAGAAGGGCAACCGGATAGAGCCACCTGTACCAGCGTGTCCCAAACAAGGAGCTTTTCACAGAACTAAAGACCGGGGGCCTTCGGGAAATATCCCTGATATCAGTTCCCAGATCCCTAACACTTTCATGTAGCACCCCCGGAATATAAACACCTCCTGAGAGATCATCGTTCTCACCTTTAACCACTGTGAAGTTGAACTCATCCGTTACCGCTGTTCTGTACGAACCTGCTTTCGGATCGAACCACGCGAATTGCACAGGGGCAATTCTGAAACGTCCCGCATGTCTGGCGATGATCGGATATTCGAAAGTAACCGACCCCGAAATCCGGTTGCCTGATGTAGTAATATGAACAGAGCGCGTCACATCATAAAGGTCATGATCGGGTGGCAGGTTCACCTCAGGTTCACCCAACAACGGAATATTGCCTGTTCCACTGATGGTAATTTTCAGGCTAAGCGCCTCATTCACTCCTATTTCAGTGGAAGAGAGTGCCGCTTTCATATCGAACTCGCCAACCGCCCCGGTAAAACCCACCGGCACTCCCGTAGGTAGTGGCTTCACATGGATGGTCACCGGAAGAGTGGTCAGGGTGACTGGTACATCCTGGTAACCGCTGAAGAATGGATCATTAAAAAAGTTGTCAATAGGATTACGGCGCTCCTGTTGCTGCACCCTTTGTTGAACCATCCAGTCAGATTCGTAAGGTACAATCTCCAGATCGCCCAACTTCTGGGGGATCAAAATATGTCGCTGGATCACCTGGGTAATATAGGATTGTCCGTTGATCTCCTGTTGCTGTGCGTTGGCATCCGGATCGAGACTTTTCTTATAGAAACCTTCATATGGCAGATCCCTGGCTGATGAACCGGGCCTGGTATTCACCCTGGTATAAACTTTTAACCCGGAGACAAACTGCTCTCCCACATAGACCTCCTTTTTTGAAGGAATCACCCTCAGGAAAACAGGATCCGCTTCAGATGAGCTCACCACAGATCCATCTTCCGAACCTCTCTGGCTTCCTCTGCCGGAACCACCCTGTGCCGCACCTGCTGCACCTGAATTGACCACAAGCTCCACTTCGTTGGTGGAATACTCCTTACGTCCCACCTTAACAGTGGCCGCGGGAATCGTGAAGGTGCCCTCGGTAACAGCCTTGAAAACATAGGTATAGGAGACCTGTTTTTTCTGGGTCATCTTTCCATTGATCCATTGTGAATGAGACGAGTAAGAGGAGTAAGGTCCGCCGAGAAGCTGAAAATTGTCCATGGAAGGAAGCCTTACATTGCCACGTTCCGATCCTTCCACCATATACTGGAACTGCTCACCTACCCTGACAACCGATGGTGCAGACGCGGTAAAAGCCACAACCTGACCACTCAGCAGAATGCTGAAAATAATGAGTCCGGTAACCGATGCCAGTAATTTTTTACCCATGGTCTGAAATTACCAATCCTTTTCTGTTTTTACCTTAGCCGCCGCCGCTTTTTTCTTATCCACCTTCTCCTTCACATCTTTCTCCTGCTGCTGTATAGCTCTCAGCATGCGCTCTGCATCCTCTTTAGATATCTCCTGGGGCACCGGCTGTTGTTGTTGTTCCTGCTGATCCTGCTGCTCCTGATTCTTGTTCTTATCCTGATCCTGATCCTGCTGCTCCTGATTCTTATTCTTATCCTGATCCTGCTGGTTCTTGTTCTTATCCTGATCCTGCTGGTTCTTGTTCTTATCCTGATCCTGCTGCTCCTGATTCTGTTGTTGCTGCTCTTTCAGCTTCTGTTTTGCATAGGCCAGATTATATTTTGTATCCGGATCGGACGGATTTTTCCGTAAGCTGTTCTTATAAGCCTCAATACTTGGGCCGTACTGCTGAGCCTTCAGCATACTGTTCCCAATATTGTGCCATATATGTGCTGTCTTTACAGCATCATCTGTCTGCTTCAGCATTGGCTCGTACTGTTTGACAGTCTCCTCATATTTCTCCTGACCGTACAGGGCGGCGCCTGTATTAAACTCCGCTTCATACGACTCCTGGTTGATATTCTCAGCCTTGCGAAACTGAACTTCGGCTTCACCGAACTTCCCGTCTTCGTAAGCCCTGACGCCATCCCGGATCACCTTCCGCTCATTTTGTCCATAAGCCAGGATGACCCCCATCAGCACTATCAATGTCAGACCTGATCTCTTCATCATACCTAATTATTCATCTGTTTTAAACAGGTTCAGTCGCAGCAACAGCCGGTGCTTCCTAGAGCGAAGAAAGAATTCAAGTACAAGGAACAGAAGTGCGAAACCGGCAAAGTACTGGAACCGCTCGGCAAATTCAGCAAACACACGCGATTTCAGTTCGACCCGTTCCAGCTTATCCAGATCATCAATCAGGCTGTTGATCCGGTCGCCCGGGATGTATGCTCCCCGACCCTCTGTAGCCACCTCTATAAGTAGTTTTTCATTTAGTTTACTTACCACCACATTGCCGTTACGATCCCTTCTCGTAGCACTGCTGCCAGGAGAAAGGGGTATCGGAACCCCATTAGGATCTCCCAACCCAACAGTAAATATCTTTATACCTTGCTCCGCTGCGCGGGAAGCTTCTCTAACGGCATCATCTTCATGATTCTCTCCATCGGTAATCACAACGATGGCCTGGCTGGGAACACTCTCCCCTGCTACACGGCCCTTCTCTTCAGAAGAGAATGATCGGACCGCCAGATGAATGGCCGAACCAATAGCGGTCCCCTGTTTTGATACCATATCGGGACCGGCCCCCGAGAGAAACATCTTTACACTGGGATAATCATCAGTAATTGGAATCTGTGTATAGGCATCCCCTGCAAAAACAATCAGGCCGATCTTATCATTGGACATCCGATCGACCATCCGGTTGATCATCTGCTTGGAACGCTCAAGCCTGGAAGGTTTAATATCTTCGGCCAGCATACTGTTAGAAACATCCAGCGCAACAATAATCTCTCTTCCTTTATGTTCCATCTCCTGGAGTCTGGATCCTATCCTGGGTCCGGATGTAGCAATAATTAAAAGCACGGTACCGGTAAACAAAAGCATAAATTTCCAGTGCATGGCCCACCGGGAGGCATCCGGCATCAGCTCTTCAAGCAGCCCGTTGTCACCCAGTTTAACCATGGAACGCTTGCGGTGTCTCCAATAGAGCATGTATCCGACTATCATCAGTCCCGCGGCCAGCAAGAACCATAAAATCTCCTTATGTGCAAACTGGATCATTGCTATGGTATTGTTCTGAATATGGTGTATCTGAGGAGTACTTCAACCAGCAGGATTAACATGGCCGCCAGCAGGAATGGGAAATACTCCTCCTTTTTCTTACTAAAATGTTTTACATCCAGCCTGGTCTTCTCCAGCTGATCGATCTCCTGGTATATTTCTCGTAATTTATTGTTATCTGTGGCCCTGAAATAGGTTCCCCCTGTGGTTTCTGCAATTTGCTGTAACACCCCTTCATCAATCTCAACCGGCATATTCCTGGTAACGGTCCTCCCAAACATATCCTGTACCGGAATGGGAGCATTCCCTTTCGAACC
>DAOWNM010000032.1 GCA_030642565.1 Bacteroidota bacterium
GTCGAGACAGCCTGTGCAACCCCCACTCTGTTGCAAAGTGAGTTTTCTGAAAATGTTGCTACCGGCATCGATGAATTTATGATCCGTCAGACTGTGGGTGTCTGCGCCTGCATCAAATATTGTTGCTGTTGGAGACCAGAATGGACACATTCGGGATGCGCTGGTGGAGGCCGCAAAAAATAAGACCACCGGGTTTGGATTGGATGAAGGGATTGAGATGGGTCCGGTGATTACTCCTCAGAGCAAGGAGAGAGTTGAGGGACTGATTAAACAGGGGATGGCCGAAGGAGCCTCTCTGTTGCTGGATGGGCGCGATACCACCATTCCAGGTTATGAAAACGGGAATTTCATAAAGCCCACAATACTGGAGAATGTTCCCCTGGATGGCGAGCTCATCGGCACGGAGATTTTCGGACCGGTGATGAGCCTGGTGCATCTGGAGAATATCGACCAGGCCATCGACTTTGTAAACCGGAACAAATTCGGGAATATGTCCTGTCTCTTTACTGCCAGTGGATTGAATGCACGTACCTTCCGTAACCGGACCGGCAGATTTGAGAAGTGCTGTTCAGGAGTATGGACTTCAGCTTCTGGGAGCCTTTGTTCCGGTTGCACTCTCTCATGAAGAGGCACATGATAAGGGGGTTGAACTGGCGCTCAAAACGGCACGGCTTATGCATGATGCAGGTTTTGAAGATGCGTTCATTGTCCTGGCCGATAACAATGGAACAGTGGATCTGCGGACCAGAAACGCAGGCAGGATTCTTCCGGAGATTGGTGAAGCGGGCGATTTTGACACGGCAGTCATTACCCTCACCTTCGAGGACGATACACTGGCGGTGATCGATAATTCACGTAAAGCCGTTTATGGATATGATCAGCGGCTGGAGGTATTTGGGAGCAAAGGGATGGCGACCACTGATAACAATTTTCCTAACAATCACAGGTTATTCACCTCAGAAGGTATCTTAAGGGATCTGCCACTACATTTCTTCCTGGAAAGATACCAGGAGTCCTATGTGAAAGAGATGAAGGCCTTTGCAGAAGCACTTCAGCCGGGTAATGAGATGCCCGTTGGAGCCATGGATGGGCTGATGTCCATTGCGGTCGGACTGGCTGCAACTAAATCTACCAGGGAGAAGAGACCGGTACGTATCTCCGAGATCCTGAAAAACTGAATTAATTAATTATCTTGCTAATATGAAACGATCATTCTACCTCCTTATCCTGATTTTCCTGGTTTTTTTTGCCATCTCTTTTCTAACCAACATCCTGGGATCCATTAATCCCAATGTGACTGATAGTTTTGCTCTGTCGGGTACGCTGACAGGTATGTTGCCATTCTCATTTTTCATCGCCTATGCCATCATGTCCATTCCTTCGGGAATGTTTGTTCAGAAGTATGGTGAGAAAAAGAGCCTGATCCTGGCCTGGATTTTAGCCTTTACAGGGGCTTTAATCTTTACCTCTTTTCCAAAATTCCCTGTTTTTCTGGGTTCTCTGTTTTTAATCGGAAGTGGGATGGCTATGCTGCAGGTGGCACTCTATCCCCTGTTAAGGGTGGTCGGAGGGGAGGAGCACTTTGCTTTCAATTCGGTCATTGCCCAGCTGGTATTTGGGGCCGCCTCCTTTTTGAGCCCCTTTGTCTACTCCTACCTGGTAACGAATCTGACAGATCCGGCTTCCGATGGAGGGTTTATAATAGATTTGATCTCTAAACTGACCCCCCTTCAGCTGCCTTGGGTCTCTATATACCTTGTCTTCTCCCTTGTTAGTTTCCTGATGCTGGTGATCATTCTTTCTACAAAATTTCCGGTGGTTGTTCGTAAGCAAGATGAGATTGTGGGTGCGTGGGAGACACATATGCAGCTATTCAGGAATCGGATAGTAATCCTCTTTTTCTTTGGAATTTTTGCCTATGTGGGGGCCGAGCAGGGAATAGCCAACTGGATCTCCGAATTTCTGAGAACATACCATGGGCTCACGCCGGAGGTAGAGGGTGCCAGAACGGTTGGTATGTTCTGGGGAATGATGACCGTGGGTTGTTTCCTGGGGCTGGGACTGTTAAAGCTAATGGACAGTAAGCTGGTGCTGGGAATTTTCACTTCTGCTGCCCTGATTATCTTAACATTCACACTGTTTGGGAGCGTGAAATTTGCCCTGTTCGGTTTTGCGGCACTGGGATTTTGCCTCTCAGTGATGTATGCCATCATCTTTTCGCTTGCGCTGAACAGCATTACCAAATATCATGGCTCTTTCGCAGGTATTCTCTGTACGGCTATTGCCGGTGGGGCTATTTTCTCATTGTTGATTGGTAAACTGAAAGATATGATAGGATTGCAGTTGGGGATGGTTCTCCTCTACCTGCCACTTGCCTATATTCTGAGTATTGCCTTCTGGGCCAAACCCATTGTAAGCAATGCTACCATTCGAAAAACCGGTGACAAAGGCTGAGTATCCCTTCGTTTACTGATCTATTAGATTCCTTTAAGCCTGGCAAAATAGAGTTCCGGATCGAGAATTTCATCAATGGAGGGTGGACGATTGTGCAGCAGTATTTTGATGCCTCGCTTTAAACCAGTTGTATCAAGGAACCCTGAGAGGCAGTGTGAGGAGTATATATAGAATACATTGTATCCATTCTCCTGCCGGGTCAGATCCAACGGGCTCTTTGGAACAAAAAGCCGTTTTGGAGGAATGATCTCGTTCATTTTCAGGGTGACATACTCGCAGATTCCCTCTTCGATAAATCTGGATCCGGGATCTTCCCGGTTGCTGTAGATTGCGAAAAAAGATTGGTAAGCCCTGTCCACTCTAATATGATCTGTCCGCAACATCTCTATACCTACCTGGTAGATATAATGGTGCATAAGCTCATGAAACACGGCGGTTTTTACAAAGAGGTTGCTGTGGCCGATTGAATCTCTCTCTTTTTTTGAGAGCTCACCAACCTCATAGGCAAGAAAAACTTCAGCATTGGTAATGAAGATTTCGTTAGGATAGTAGAAGCCAAGTTCCAGGGGGTCGTAATCACTGTTCTTCGAAAGATCTTCTGCATAGATAAAGGCATTATAGAGTGTGTCGCCAATAAAATCCTGAAGCTCCATGATCAGTGCATCACCATTCTCTTCGATATAACGATCGATTCCTTTGCTGGTAGGTCGCCCGTTTTTCAGCGGGTAGTCGGGCCTATCCTGTATGGAAACAAGTAGCAACAGTATGAAAAGGAGCTTTGTCATGCTACCATAAATTTAAGCTTCCCTGTATAAATAATCAATTTTTTGGGGATAGAGTTGACGGTTCAGGTATTCTGGACTATGTTGGTTATATTAGGTACCAAAACGCAATGAGCAGACAACTTTTTCTGTGGATGACCGTGATCGCATTATGGAACACTTCTGTCATCGCACAACAGGCAATGGGGAGTGGTGCAGGAACCAACTCACCGGAGATAGGGGAGGACTATTCAGTGACTTTCAGGTTAGATGCACCCCATGCCAGTGAAGTGAAGATTATGGGCGACTGGATGCCGGCAAACGGTTGGGTTCCCGGATCGGAGGTGATGGAGAAGGATGAGAAGGGTGTGTGGTTCCATACCACGAAACCATTGGAGCCTGAATTATATGGTTACTCATTTATGATCGATAGCTTCAGAACTCTCGACCCCAACAATCCATTTGTAAGCCGTGATGTGGCTATCCTGACCAATATTTTTATGATTGGAGGGGGAGAGGCTGAACTCTATGAAGTTAATGCTGTTCCACACGGTTCGGTCGTCCGACGCTGGTACAATTCTCCTGGCATTGACATGGAGCGGCGTCTGACCATTTATACGCCTCCGGGATATGAAAACAGCGTGCTACGCTACCCAGTATTGTATTTGCTGCACGGGGCAGGGGGTGATGAAGAGGCTTGGGGCGAATTGGGCAGGTCGGCCCAGATCATGGACAACCTGATCGCACAGAGTATGGCGATACCAATGATCGTTGTGATGCCCAATGGAAATGTTTCACAGGAAGCAGCTCCAGGAGAGGGAAGTGAGGGTTTTTACAAACCGCAATTTATGGTTCCGGGAACCATGGATGGTACGTTTGAAGAGATTTTTCCGGATATAATGGAGTTTGTGGAGAGCAGTTTCAGGGTAAAGGCAGAGAAATCCTTCCGGGCAGTGGCAGGGCTCTCCATGGGGGGATTCCATTCAATGCATATCTCGCGGTACTACCCGAATACCTTTGATTATGTGGGACTCTTTTCGCCTGCCATACTACCCTATCAGAATAGAACCGCCAAAGCATACCAGGATATTGAAGGTACGCTGATTCGCCAGATCGAGAATGGGTATAAACTCTACTGGATCGGGATCGGAAAAGCCGATCCCCTGTACAACAATGTGCTGGATTATCACTACAGGATCGAAGCCATGGAGATGCCGCACACCTACCACGAAAGTGATGGTGGGCATACCTGGAAAAACTGGAGGGTCTATCTTTCGGAGTTTGTGCCTCAGCTTTTCAGATAGCAATCATAAAAATATCGGGAGATCATATCGTAGTTGAGGTTCAGGATCATCTTTGCATCGCTGCCCGGATTCACCTCAATGATTGCTGCTACTCACAGCTCCGAAGCCCGGTTATTTTTGGAGCGCATCAGGCCCCATATGCCACGGTCCCAGCCCTTATAAAAAGGTGAATCTAAATGAAAATTGCATTCACTCTCTATGTCACCGTTGCAGGGGGCATATTTGATCCTTATTTAGAGTGAGTCTTCAGGATGTTTCCCGTGTGAAAGTGGATGGTATATTGTCCGGCTGCGGGATCGGGATAGTGAGGTGATCGAATAAGTGAAGATCTTGAAAGATTAAATTTCGTAGATTTGAAATCAGTTCATTGCTGTTTACCCTAAATGTTCGATTTCATGAGAAAGCTCTTTCTGATTGCCCTGATTCCATTTTTCCTGCCCAGTATGGGAAATGCGCAGATTGAAGGTCAATGGCTCGATACCACTGCCCACGGAAATCACAGTATGGGGTACTTCTTTACCAACAGACCGCTGAAAAATACCGACAAAGGGGTGGTGGCCTTCCGAAACCGCTGGACAAGGCAGACCAGGAACCTCTATTTCTGCCTGTACGATTATGATTATGACTCTATCCTGCTAAAGTACAGGGCCACCAAGACCTGTGACAAGCGTGTATACCCCACAGAATATGTGGAGAATAATATTTTTTATGGGATCTATGAGAATTTACGGCTAAAGAGGGGTATTCATAATCTTATTTTCGTGGCTCCGGGATATGGGAAGACCTTCAATGCACAGATAAATGATTTCATGTTTCGTTTAAAGCAATCCTATAGTGATTCTCTGAGGGGATCCACTGCTATGATTCTCTTTGCCTGGGGCGACCAGGCGGTGGCGCCGTTCTACCACAAGGGAAAACGGTCGGCCAACAGGGCAGCCAATGATTTCTCCATTTTCCAGCAGATGCTGGAGTCGTTTCAGGCCGATACGGTCTTCTTCGAAGGCAAACCCAGGGACCTCTCCTATACCCTGATCTGCACCTCCATGGGGAACCATATGCTCAAGCGTTATATGCTCAAACGGGAGAGACAGGAGATTGATCTGGTGAGGGCCTACGACCGGATTGTGATGATTGGCAGCGATGCAGGTTGCGACTCCTTTGAAGATGGGAAAGGATTTCACAACATCACGGCCATGGCCGATTATGTGAGTATCCTGGTGAACCGGAAGGACGGTCCCCTCTCCATGTCGCAGTATATGAACATGAAGAATCGTTTGGGCAAGGTGGGGCCCACCAATTACAGTGAGCTGCCTGAAAATATAAAGGTATGGGATGTGACCGGTATGATCAATTGGGAGGATCTGCCGGCCATGGGTCACGACTACCTGTTGAGGAACAGTGAATTCAGGGATCAGCTGCTCTATAAGGAGACTACCTTCCAGCAGATGAAGTATTCGGAATAGTAATTCTAACTGACAGAATAAAAGTCTATTACACTTCTATGTGTTGAAAAACTCCACTAGTGGTGAAATATTCTACACTATCTGTAAGAGGCTTAAGAAGAGAGTGTTCACACCTACCACTGGTTCGGTATGTTGAATAATTCTACAATTCCCACCGGTTTCCAATCATTGCTTGTATCGTGTAAATATCAGTAAATCAGATAGATAAACTGTTGTGGCATGTTCTTTGAATACTGATTGTGCAGCCATGAGGCACTGTTCAGAACAAATTTAAAAACAGATAGGCTATGAAACCTGCAAAAACAATGACAATCGGGATGGCCATGCTTTTTATTACCATGAGCGCCATCCAGGGCGCACCAGAAGAGAAAGGTGCTCCCGGTAAGAATGAACTGCAACTGGTATGCAGCCCCGAACTTGAAAACCTTGCCAACCAACTGGTGAACGATTACAGAAATGAAAATGAGGGAACTCAAATTCAGGTGACCCCGGTTAACGATCAGGAAGTTTATGGAACCCTTCGGAAGGGAACCATTGCACTGGTCAACAAAGATTGTTTGGCCGGATTGAAGGGGGAGCACTATTTCAAAATGGTGGTGGGACGCGATGCCATCGTACCATTGATAAATGCCAATCATCCACAGAGAGATCTGATCATGAAAAATGGTATCTCTGCTGAGGGATTTGCAAGAATCTATCAAACCCCTGGCAACATAACCTGGGGTGAGGTACTTGGTGTAGCGGATCAACGTCCGGTTCATGCCTATGTACCGGGTAAAGCCTGTGCAAAAGAGTACCTGTCCGAATTTTTGCAAATCGAACCCGGTAATCTAACCGGATTAGTGAGCATGGAGCCGGAGGAGATGCTGAAGAAGATTGGAAGTGATCCGGGAGCGGTAGGCTTTTGCAGCCTGGCCTGTCTGATGAATGTGGAAAACAGTGAGGTGGATGGTGGTATCGTACTGGTGCCGGTGGATGCAGATGGAGATGGCCGGATCGGGGAGTTTGAGAATATCTATAAGTCCGGTTCCGAGCTATCCCATGCCATCTTTGTGGGCCGGTTTTCCAGAGCCCTTTACAGCAGGATCTATGCGCTTACAGCCGGGCAGCCGGCCGGTGACGGAGAGATGGCATTCCTGGAGTGGTTGATTAGTGGGGGACAGCAGACCCTGGCTTCGGCCGGGATCATGGAGCTTGGTTATGGCGAGAGGGCCTCCAGAAGGGAGCAGCTGACGGGTCATGATCTGGCGATTGCCAGTGTACCGGTGAAGGTTTCTCCTGCCAGAATTTACCTGATAGTGGCCGGATTTTTTATATTGCTTGGTCTCCTGATTTTTTTGCTGACGAGGATTACAGGGAAAAGGAGTCTGGCTCCCGTTGTAACTTCCATACAGGGAGATGGATCTGTCGTTTTTCCGGGCGGACTCTTTTTCGACAGGTCGCACACTTGGGCTTATATGGAGAAGAGTGGCCGGGTAAGGATTGGGATTGACGATTTCCTGCAAAATGTAACCGGACCTGTGACACGTGTGATTATGAAGCATCCGGGCGAGCAGATTAAACGGGGTGACTCTTTCCTGACACTGATTCAGAAAGGGAAGCGCCTGGAGATTAAATCGCCGGTATCGGGTGTTGTGGAGGAGCAGAACAGAGGGTTGTTAAACGATGTTTCACTCCTGAACAGCGATCCCTATGCCGCAGGCTGGGTCCTTATGGTGAAACCGTTGAACTGGATCTCCGAGCTGAAGTCCTATTTCATGGGCGAACCTTATACCAACTGGTTGAAAACAGAAGTTGCCCGACTCAAAGAGTTTCTCACCTCTACACTAAAGCTGCAGGATACAAAGGATCATGCCCTGGTATTGCAGGATGGTGGTGAGATAAGTGGTGGTGTGCTGGAGTCGTTGGGGCCTGAGATGTGGGAGGAGTTCCAGGATGGTTTTATCAATAGAGCGAAGTAACGGATCATTATTGGGCCCGGACGATCGTCCGGGCTTTCATTCAAATATTTATTTAACCTATTCAATTGATATGGCAATTAACAGACGTAATTTTTTCAGGGCGATTGGCATAACCGGGGTTGCCCTCGGTACAGGCAAAGAGCTAAATGCCGTCCCTGACGAAGGCGACGAGACAGAATTTTATGGAATCCTCTACGACTCAACCCGCTGTGTGGGGTGCCAGAGTTGTGAAATAGCCTGTGCACTGGCAAATGGTTTGCCGGAACCTGATCCGGATGATTATCCCATGCCGGGGACCATCAGGAAAACCAATGAAAACAGGCGTACGGTAATCAATGCCTATGAGCATGAGGAACTGGGCGAGATCTATGTAAAGAACCAGTGCATGCACTGTAACTCGCCGGCCTGTGCTTCGGCCTGCCTGACCAAAGCGATGTACAAAACCAAGGAAGGGCCCGTGATCTGGCGCGATAAAAAGTGCATGGGATGCCGCTTCTGCATGGTCTCCTGTCCGTTCGATGTACCCAAGTTTGAATATAACAGTCCCAATCCCGATATTGTGAAATGCGACATGTGTTTCGACAGAGTGAAGGGGGGTGAACTTCCTGCATGTGTAGCCGACTGTCCGGCCGAGGCACTTACCTTTGGCACCCGCAGGGAGCTGATCGCTGAAGCACGTCGCCGGATCTGTGAGAATCCTGATAGCTATTATGATGGCATTTATGGCGAACACGAGGCCGGCGGAACCGGGTACCTCTACCTGTCGCCTGTCCCCTTTGAAGAGCTGGGTCTGAATACAAAACTTCAGAAGAGATCCTATCCCGAGCTGAATAAAGGGTTCCTCTACAGTGTTCCATCCATCTTTATTCTATGGCCCGCCATACTGCTGGGAATTCACAATGCTACCAAGAACAACTCTAAAACTGCCGAAGACCATGAGTAATTCAAAAACAGTAGTACCCAGAGACAATGATGGCCAACCGGTGGTGAAATTCCTGCTGTCGACCCTCAGGCCACATGGTAAGATTTTTACCCCGTTTAATATGATCTCGATACCCATCATTACCCTGGGGATCGTACTGATTGTGATCCGTTTTGTAAAAGGACTTGGCTCGATTACCAACCTGACTCAGGAGGTTCCGTGGGGACTCTGGATCGGGTTCGATGTGATTACAGGTGTAGCCTTTGCCGGGGGAGCCTATGTGGTCACCTTTATGGTCTATATCCTGAATATTGAGAAGTATAAACCGATTGTGCGGGTCACCGTGCTGAATGGTTTCCTGGCCTATGTGTTCTATGCCGGGGCGCTGTTGCTCGACCTTGGGAAACCGTGGAACGTGGTCAACCCCATTATCGGGAACAGTTTTGGGGTCAGTTCGGTGCTCTTCCTGGTGGCGTGGCACTTTCTGCTCTATATGATAGCCGAGCTGATCGAATTCTCACCAGCCATTGCTGAATGGCTGGGTGCCAAAAAGGCCAGGAAGATTCTGTCATGGATGACACTGGGTGCGGTGATCTTTGGCATCACACTATCGACCTTGCACCAGTCCGGACTTGGAGCGCTCTACATGATGGCCAAAGAGAAGATTCATCCGCTCTGGTACTCTGAATTCATCCCTATTCTCTTCTTTGTTTCGAGCATTTTTGCCGGTCTCTCCATGGTTATTTTTGAAGGATCGATCAGTCAGCGTGTATTTTCTGACCAGATCAGTGAAAAGAATCAAAAGGGCCACGATGGGATCATTCACGGTCTTTCAAAGATCTGTGCCTTTACACTGATGATCTACATATTCCTGCATATCGTGGTATTTGTCCATGGTAAGCACTGGATGTACCTGGGTTCGCGAATGGGGGCCTGGTACCTGGTGGAGATGATCGGTTTTGTGATTGTGCCGATGATCCTCTATTTCATCAGTTACAGAACGCGCAATATCAACCTGGTGAAGATATCGTCTGTGGTGACCATGCTGGGAGTTATTATCAACCGGCTCAATGTGACGGTGATTGCCTTTAAATGGGATGCGCCCAACCATTACGTTCCCTCCTGGCAGGAGATTGTGGTGACCCTGACGGTCCTCTCTATTGAGATCTGGGTCTTCCGCTGGCTGGTCAGGCGCCTGCCGGTACTAAGAGAGTCACCTTCATGGGCGAAGGACGACCATTGATATTTCAATAATTAAAACTAAATAGTTATGGAACAGTTTATTTATTCCGATATTTTCGATACCAAGGGCATTGAATATATCATTGTAATCTTCTTCTTCATGCTACTTATTCCCTTCTGGATAATGCTGAACAGACCAGTGAAGCTGAAGGAGGCTATGGGCGATGTCATTCGCTCCATCAATCTGCAGGCCCTGAGAATTCCGCAGGGGTTGTTATTCAACAAGAACCATACATGGAGCCACCTGGAGAAGTCGGGTGTGGCCAGTGTGGGCATGGACGATCTGCTGCTGCACCTTACAGGAGGAGTTGAGTTAAACTACCTGAAGGAGCAACAGGAGAAGGTAAAACGAGGCGAACCTATCGCCAGGATCACACAGGAGGGGAAAGAGCTGGTGATCACCTCACCTCTTTCGGGTGAGATTGACAGGGTACACAGCTCCCTGGAGAGTAACTCACGGGCCATCAGCGATGATCCATACAGCTCCTGGCTCTACCGGATCAGACCGGAGATGTGGCGCGAGGAGACCGGCGAGGCAATGATGGCCGAGCAGGCCACTGAGTGGACCGGGAAAGAGCTGGAACGGTTTCGGGACTACCTGGCCGAAACAGCAGGTGAGGCTCATGGAGCAGAAGTGATGCTGCAGGAGGGCGGTGAACTGACCGGTCACCCGCTTCGTGAAATGGATCAGGAGGCGTGGAGAGGTTTCCAGGAGAAGTTTCTGGGTATGGAAGCGTGAAGATCCGTTCCTTTTTATTAATTTCAAAGTTTCCCGGTGGCTGAACCGGGAGGCTTTTCATACAATATTCCGTGAGCAGTTTTATTCGACAGAGAGATAGAATGGGGATGGTCCGAAATTTTGTACGTTTCAGATCGTCCATATACGGCAGGGTGGTATTTATCATTACCGGTTCGCTGATCATTGTATTTGTCCTGTTCAACCTGGTTTTCAGATCGGTCTACATGGATTTCTACAACCGGACCATCAGTCAGAACGGTGATAACATCAGCTCCATTATCGAAGGGTCGCTCTACTACTCCATGCTTGAGAACGACAAGGCGATGCTCCAGCGTACCATGGATATTATCGGTACCATGTCGGGCATCGATGAGGTGAACCTCTATAATGACCACAACGAGCTGGCCTATTCATCTGTTCACAGGGAGGAGGAGTGCCTTTGTAACCCCAACTGTATCTCCTGTCATCCCGACATGTCGACCCGCTTTTCCAGTGCTGAGAAGTCCTACATGGTGGTGGGAGATGTACCTGAATGTGGTATTCATCAGCATGAGGAGGGGATCAGGCACCTGCTGATCAGGCAGCCCATTCTTAATGAACCCTCGTGCTATACTGCGGCTTGTCATGCCCATGATGCAAACGACCAGGTGCTCGGTTCATTGCTGGTGACCATGCCGCTAGATGACCTGGATGCTTTTTCGGTGGAGTCCTCCACCGATTTTATGTTACTGGCCCTGCTGATCATTGTTTTGCTGGTCACCTTCCTGGTGCTCTTTACCAGGAAGCGGATCAAGGATCCACTCAATTCAATCATCAAGGCCAGTGAAGCAGTCTCTTCGGGCAATACCAGTATCCGACTGGAGATCGAGCCCAACCTGCTGGATGATATGCGGATGGTATCTGTAGCCTTCAATAACATGCTGGATAAGATGGATGCAGCCACCAATGAGCTGCAGAACTGGTCGCAGCAGCTGGAGTACAAGGTGCAGAAAAAATCAGAGGAGCTCTCCGAGGCCCAGAACGAGTTGATACATGTGGAGCGGATCGCTTCACTGGGTAAGCTCTCCTCGTCAGTGGCTCATGAAATCAACAACCCACTATCGGGTATTCTTGTATATAATAAGTTGATATACAAGCAACTCAACAGTGCCGAGTTCTATCATCCCAAGAAAGATTCCATTCTGAAGAACCTGAAACTGATCGAAACAGAAACCAAGCGTTGCGGGGATATTGTGCGGGGACTGCTCGATTTTTCCAGAAAGGAGCGGGAGGATTTTGAACCGGTTCACCTGCACAAGTTGCTGGATGAGACCTACCAGCTGATGACTCACTCCATCAAGATAGCCGATATCAGTTTTAAAACCGATTTCAGAGCCGGGACCGATCGGGTGATCTGCAGCCCCAATCAGGTGAAGCAGGCGTGTGTAGCGTTGGTGGTAAATGCTTCTGAGGCGGTTCAGGAGCAGGGCGAAATCGTGATCCGTACCAGCAATCCCGATGATGAGCATATCACTATTACTGTTGCTGATAACGGTACGGGAATTTCCCAAGAGGACCTGCCCCATATTTTTGAACCCTTCTTTTCCACCAAGCATGATACCAGCGGAATAGGCCTGGGGCTCTCTATTGTGCACGGTATTGTGGAGAACCATCAGGGACGCATTGAGGTGCAATCGGAACCGGGCCAGGGAACAGCCATTGAAATTATACTTCCGCTTACGGAAGTTTAAAATAGAAGATCATGCCCAATCGCGTATCCATTCTGATTGTCGACGATGAGGAGTCTGTAAGGGACTCTCTCTATAACTGGTTTATTGATGACGGTTACCATGTTGAATGCGCCGAGAATGCCAAAAAGGCGCTATCGCTTCTCTCTGAGAAGGAGTTTGATATTGTCCTGGCCGATATCAAGATGCCGGGGATGGACGGTATGGAGATGCACCGCCGGATCAAGGCCCTTCCCCGTGTTCCAATTGTGATTATTATGACGGCGTTTGCATCGGTCGATACGGCTGTACTGGCGCTGAAAGAGGGTGCCTTCGACTATGTGACCAAACCGTTCGATCCTGACGATCTTTCACACCTGATCCGCAATGCGGCCACCCAGGCGGCACTGAAGGCCGAGAATGAAAACCTGAAGGAGCGTGTGACCTCCCTGGCGGATGTGGAGGATATTATAGGGGAGAGTGAACCGCTGAAGAGGGTGTTGAGAGAGGTGGAGAAGGTTGCACCGGCCGATTCGTCAGTGATTATTACCGGTGAAAGTGGTACCGGGAAGGAGTTGGTGGCAAGGGCTATCCATTCAAACTCGCCAAGGAAATATTTCCCACTGATCAGTGTTCACTGCGGTGCCCTCTCAGAGAGCCTGCTTGAGAGCGAACTGTTTGGTCATGAAAAGGGGGCTTTTACCGGGGCGGCATTCAACCGCAAAGGACGGTTCGAGATGGCCGACGGGGGAACCATCTTCCTGGATGAGATCGGGACCATCTCTCCCAAGATGCAGGTGGAGTTGCTGCGTGTACTGGA
>DAOWNM010000274.1 GCA_030642565.1 Bacteroidota bacterium
CACTGATCCGGCAAAGAGAAGCTGTTAATAAAAGAGGTAAATCTTTAATAACGGGATATACTACATCGAAGTATATCCCGTTTTATTTCATATATTCGACGGAAATTTAACACGTATGAAACACTTGATTATTCTTCAGGTTACCAATCTGGATACCAGCAGTATACAGGGAACCTCCACAGAATCTTTTATCGATATGGCCCTCAAGGGCGGCTGGGTTATGCTCCCCATTGTCATCCTGAGCTTTATCGCGGTATATATCTTCTTTGAGCGCTGGTTTGCCATTAAGAAAGCGGCCAAAGTGGACCAGAACTTCATGAACCGTATCAAAGACTACATCATTGACGGCAAGGTCGATTCGGCCCATACACTGTGTCAGTCGACTGATAACCCGGTGGCAAGCATGATCGATAAAGGGATCAGCCGCATCGGTCGTCCGCTCAACGATGTTAACGCAGCCATCGAAAATGTGGGTCGCCTGGAGATATATAAACTGGAGAAAGGACTACCTACACTGGCAACAGTGGCCGGAGGTGCGCCTATGATCGGTTTCCTGGGAACAGTGATCGGTATGGTACAGGCATTTCACCAGATGTCCACTGCAGGTAACAATATCAATGTGGGACAACTCTCGGGCGGGATCTATACAGCACTGATCACCACCGTAGCTGGTCTGACTGTCGGTATTATCGCCTATTTCGCATATAACACTCTGGTGGCCAGGGTCGATAAGGTGATCAACAATATGGAAGCAGGTTCTTCCGAGTTCATCGACCTGCTTAACGAACCCGCAAAATAGGAGATATGGCACTAAAACCCAGGAACAGGGTACTGGATAACTTCGCCATGTCGGGCATGACCGACATCGTATTCCTGTTGCTGATCTTTTTTATGCTTACCTCCACCCTGATTGCGCCCAATGCATTGAAAATGCTGCTGCCGAGCCGTGGACAGGTGACCATTCAGGGTGAATCGCGGATCCCGACTGTGGTTATACACAGTGGGAGCCGTATAACGGTGGATGGCAGAACCGTCTCCCTGGAGGACCTTGGCATGGTACTTGAATCAAAGTTGCAGGGACTGCCCGACCCCACCATTAAGGTGGTCACCTCACCGGCCGTTTCTGTTGGTGATGCGGTAACAATCATGAATGTGGCGGCTGAGAGAAATTACACAGTGGTGCTGAAACAACTGTAATGGCCATAGAATCGAGACATAAAACCAATAAGAACTTTGCCATGTCGGGCATGACCGACATTGTCTTCCTGTTGCTGATCTTTTTTATGATCACCTCCACACTGATTGTACCGGCAGCACAAAACGTACAGCTCCCTGAAAGCAACAACCAAACCCAGGCCAACCCGGTTCTGGTGGTCTCTATCAGGCTGGATAAAACCATCTTTGTGGACGACCAGGAGTACGGACTGGCCGAACTGGAGAGTGTGTTAAGAAAGAAACTGGCAAGCTACGGCGAGGCCCCTACAGTCCGCCTGAATGCAGACCGGGACCTCAATATGGAGGAGGTATTTGCCTTCCTCGATATCGCCAAACGAAACCGGTACAAGGTGATCCTTGGAACCAGACCGTCGGACTGATCGTTATATAAGTACCATGAAGCTCAACAGAAGAGGCCTCATAGCAACCATTGTCTACCATGCACTGCTGCTTTTGCTGCTGGTGTTTGCCGGGCTCACCTTTCCCGATCCTCCACCCGAGGAGGAGGGCATCCTGGTCAATTTTGGCACCGACGAAACCGGGTGGGGCGATTATGAGCCCATGGGTGATGATCAGCAGGCGGGTAATCCCGATATGGAGGTCACTCAAAGTCAGGAACCTGTTGAAGAGGTAGAGGAGTATGCCGAACCTGTGGAAGAGACCAGGGAAGCGTACACACCTCCCGATCCGGTGCAGGTGGACCAGACACAGGATGTGGAAGAGACCCGGGTCAGGGAAGAGCCTAAACCAACACCCGAAGAGTTGGAGAGGCAGCGACAGGAAGAGCAGGAGAGACAGCGCCAGGCGGAACTGGAGAGGCAGCGGATTGAGCAGGAGCGTATCGAGCGTGAACTTCGTGAAAAGCAGGAGCGCATCGAGCGTGAACGGCAACAGCAGGCTGAGAGACTGAACAACCTGGGCAGGGATGCCTTTGGAAATCAGGGTGTGGGCAAAACCGAAGGCTCGGAAGGAATCACCGAGGGAAGCGGAAACCAGGGCGATCCCAACGGAAGTCCGGATGCAGACCGGTACGATACCGGGGGCGGACTGGGTGATGGTAAATCTTTTGGGGGCCTGGGCTCACGAAGGGCTAGAGGAAGTTGGCCGGACCCAAATATGGCGAGTTGCGATATCACGCAGAAAATTGAAGTTAAAGTAGATATCCAGGTGGACCGGAACGGAAATGTGGTCAGCGCCATTGTGGCCAGCGCCACCTACCAGAATAAGTGCATCTGGGACATGGTGGTGGAAGCTGCCAAGAAGAGTAAATTTTCAATGGATCAGACCGCCAACTACCGGCAAACCGGTTGGATCAGGTATATCATAGTACCTTAAAAGCATCCAGAATCAATTTGGTGGCTGCAATAAGGATGGCTCCCAGCACAAAATATCTGATAAATACAGCCCCCCGTTTTACTGCTATTTTTGTGCCGATTACCGCACCAATCATGTTCCCTACGGCCAGTACCAGACCCATCCGGAGATCCACATCCCCATGCAGGAAAAAGATCACCAGGGCCAGGGGGGTATAAAGCAGGATCACGAAAATTTTCAGGGCATTGGCCTTCAATAGTTCAAACCCACTTGCCAGCACTAAGCTGGTAAGCAGGAAAAACCCGACACCCGCCTGGATAAATCCACCATAGATACCAACAAAAAAGAATATGATCACCTGGACCCGGTATGGTATGGGGGGATGCGATTCGTGACTGTTAATCCAGCGGTTGGGATTTAACAACATCAGGAAAAAGACCACAATCATCACCCCGGCAATGGCCAGTTTCATCACCTCATCATTCAGGTTAACAGCAATAAAGGCACCAACAATGGCACCCAGGAGAGCAGGGATTCCCACCCTGAAGCCGGAGGGAAAGTCCATCACCTTCTTTTTGTGGAACCGGTTCACTCCCACTACATTCTGAAGAAAAATGGCAATGCGGTTGGTCCCGTTAGCCATATTGGGAGGAAGTCCCAGTGCCATCAACAGCGGAAGGGTCAGAAGGGAGCCACCGGCAGCCAGTGTATTGATGATACCGGCAACGATCCCAATGGCTATTAAAATGATATAGGTGTGCCACTCCATACAGGCGGTATCAGGCAAACATTGGATAATCGGCCATCATCTCATTCACCTCCCTGCGGGTCTTTTCAATCAACAGTTTATTATCAATATTCATAATAACCCTGTCCATCAGCTCCACAATTCCGGGGATCAGCTCCTCCTTCACTCCCCTTGTGGTGATGGCTGGAGTTCCCACCCTGATACCACTGGTCTGGAAAGGTGACCTGGAGTCGAAGGGAACCATGTTCTTGTTAACTGTGATATCAGCTTCCACCAGGATGTTCTCCACCTGTTTCCCGGTAATATCCTCTACCCTGGTCCGCAGGTCGATCAGCATGGAGTGGTTATCTGTTCCATCTGAGACCACCTTGTATCCCTTCTGGATAAAGGCATCGGCCATTACCGTAGCATTCTTCTTCACCTGAACCTGGTAGGATTTGAATTCGTCGGTGAGTGCCTCTCCAAAAGCCACTGCCTTGGCAGCAATAATATGCTCCAGGGGTCCACCCTGGATTCCCGGGAACA
>DAOWNM010000063.1 GCA_030642565.1 Bacteroidota bacterium
CACCTGGTCGCCCGATCAGAAAAAGATGGCCTTTACACATACTACCTCCAGAGGTGTGGAGGTATGGGTGCTGGACCTGACTTCAGCCATTGCGAAAAGAGTGACAGAGGCACTTGTCAATGCCAATTTGAGGGATGTAATTAACTGGTTCGAGGATAGCCAGACGATCCTGGTCAAGATGATCTCCTCAAAAAGAGAACCGTTGATTGATGTGGAAAATGCAGTTCCAAACGGTCCCACCATCTCTGTGGCCGATGGGAAAAAGGCTCAGAACCCAACCTACCAGGACCTGTTGCAGAATAAGAACGATGAGCATAACTTCGAACAGCTGGCTCTTTCAGAGATCCACAAGATCTCCCTGGACGGCACCAGCGAAGTGTGGCTGGGAAGCGCCATGTACAGCAACATCAGCTTTTCGCCCGATGGCAATTATGTGATGATAACCACTGTTGAGAAACCCTTCTCCTACCTGGTTCCCTACTATCGCTTTCCATCCACCACTACTGTTTATACCAGTGGAGCGGAGAAGGTGGAAACGGTCCTGGAGGTTCCCCTGATCGAAGACCTGCCCAAAGGCTTTATGGCAGTGCGGAAAGGACGAAGAAGTATGAGCTGGAGAAGTGACAGACCTGCTACCCTGGTGTTTGCAGAAGCACTTGATGAGGGCGACCCACAAAACAAGGTGGAGTACAGAGACGAACTGTTTCAACTGGAGACACCCTTTAACGACACACCGATATCACTGTTAAAGACCATCAACCGTTACACCTATATTCAGTGGGGTACCGACCAGGTAGCCATCGCACACGACAACTGGTGGAACAACCGGAACCGCAAAACCTACCTCTTCGATCCTTCTGATGCATCTATAGCACCAGTGGTTCTGTATGACCGCAATTACCAGGATCGTTACAGCGATCCGGGCCGATTTGTCACCCGGAGAAATGAATATGGAAGCAGAGTCCTGACCATTCAAAAAAACAATCTGTTCCTGATTGGTAGCGGTTATACAGAGAAGGGACAGTTCCCCTTCCTGGACCAGATGAACCTGAAAAACAGAGTGACCAAACGACTCTACCAGTCGGAATATACCGACAGGCTGGAGAATCTGAGTCAGTTTGATGTGGAAAAAAACAGACTGCTGGTGCGCATCGAATCGCCCACCGATTATCCAAACTACTATTTCAGAGATCTGAAAAAGAAGAAATTACAACAGATCACCGCCTTCGATAATCCATTTAAGAGTATTCAGAATGTACATAAGGAGGTGATAACTTATCAACGCGACGACGGACTGAAGCTCTCCGGGACCCTCTACCTGCCCGTTGGGTATGATATGAAGAAAAAGGTGAAGGCCCCCATGATCCTCTGGGCATACCCCCGTGAGTTTAAGGACAAATCCAGTGCCGGACAGACCACTGCCAATCCCAACCGGTTTACCTGCCCCAACTACGGATCGGCCATCTACTGGGTGACCAAAGGGTATGTGGTACTGGACGGGGCCGCCTTCCCCATTGTTGGAGAGGGAGATAAGGAGCCCAATGACTCTTTTCGTAAACAGCTGGTGGCCAATGCAAAGGCTGCTATCGACGCCGTGGATAAATTGGGTTATATCGACCGGACCAGGGTGGCTGCAGGTGGACACAGCTATGGTGCCTTTATGGTGGCCAACCTGCTCTCCCACTCCAACCTGTTTGCCGCGGGTATAGCAAGAAGCGGAGCATACAACCGTACCCTCACTCCTTTTGGATTTCAGAGCGAAGAGCGCAATTACTGGGAGGCTCCGGAGGTTTACAATACCATGTCACCCTTTATGCATGCCGATAAGATGAAGACACCCCTGCTGCTGATCCATGGGGAGGCGGACAACAATTCAGGGACCTACCCCCTTCAGAGCACCCGCTATTTCAATGCCCTGAAAGGACTTGGAGCCACAGTCAGGCTGGTCATGCTGCCCAAAGAGAGTCATGGTTACCGGACCAAAGAGAGCATCCTCCATATGTTGTGGGAGCAGGAGCAGTGGCTGGAGAAGTATATGAAATAGGCGGTACTTGTTACTCTTCGCGGAGCAATACCCATAGCAATCCTCCGCGAAGATGCTCCACAAACAGGGGATCTTCATAGAACTCCGAATCGTGTCCCAGGGCGGTATACCATTGCCGACCGCCTTCGAACTGGTGGCACCAGCAGAGGGGAAATTGCTGACCGAAGGTCTCGCCGGGATATTCACCTTTTCCCTCATCCTCCACAGTAGTCATATCTGCAGATAGCAGCACATGGATATCCGGATTCAACTGGAATGAGTAGTAGCACTCATCCTTAACGGTCCACCTGGCAGGCAGGTGTGAAGTGGAGGGATGGTCAGGATTGGTCACCAGCACATCGAACTCCTGGTGCGGGGCATGCCGTATAAACTTTCCTCCCACCATGGCCCAGTACCATGGCCATTCACGTTCTGTGGCATTGGCTGAATGGATGGCCACAAATCCTCCACCGTTGCGAATATACTCCTGGAACGCTTTTTTCTGCTCCTCTGTCTCAAATCCTTCATTGTTGGTGTTGGAAAATATAATGGCATCGTACCTTGCAAGGTTTTCCGAAGTAAAGAGTGCAGGCAGGTCAGACAGATCGGTCAGAAATCCCTCTTCACTGCATATTTTCTCAAGGGCAGCCACACTGGCTGCAATATTCTCATGTACATATCCCTCACCATTCCTGGTATAGATTAATATGCGTTTCTGATCGCCCGGAATGGCTGTAACAGATTGGGTTACGATCAGCAACAGGATCAGGCAATTGGTCAGCATTTTCATTTCCGTTCCTTGTTGGTTTCAAACCTCAAATAAATGCTTTATTTTGGAATATAAAAAATGCATATCATGGACAACAGTCAACAGAGAGGCCGGATCAGGCAACAGATTATTGACGGGGGAGTGCGGCTGGTGAATGAGGGACTGGTGGCGCGGACCTGGGGAAACATCAGCATCAGGCTGGATGAAACCCATATGCTGATCACACCCAGTGGGCGTATCTATGAGGATCTGACCCCGGACGATATTGTCCTTGTAAATTACCACACATCAAAATGGAAAGGTACTATCAAGCCCTCCTCAGAAAAAGAGCTGCATTGCGAAATATACAGAAACCGTAAAAAGATCCATGCGGTGATTCATACCCACCAGATGAATGCATCCACAGTGGCAGCTGCCCACCGGGAGATTCCTCCCATTCTGGATGATATGGCTCAGATCATTGGACCTTCTGTACGGGTGGCGGAATATGCCCTTTCCTCCACCAAGAAGATTGCGAAAAGGACCGTCAGTGCCCTGAAAGGTAGAAATGCGGCACTGATGGCCAATCATGGTGCTGTCTGTGTGGGGCGCAACCTGGAAGAGGCTTTTGTGGTATGCCAGGTTCTGGAAAAAGCGTGCAAAGCCTTTATTGAAGCTGAATTCCTCGGCGGAGCAAAGAGCATCAATAAATTTGATGCCTACCTGATGCACCAGATCTATATCAGGAGGTATTCAGGAGAGGCAGATAAAAACAGATAGTAGCTGTGTTTATCCTCCGAAATAGTGATTTCGTGGAAAATAATTTCGAGAATTATAACAAATAAAAATTTTCATGTAAAAATATTGGGCATTCACGGAACTATTATTACATTTGGTCACAGGATTTGAGTGGACCATGGTAAAAAGATGCGCCCGTCATAACATTGGAATAAGGAAAATTGCCACAGACGATGGTGGTTTTCTCCTCCAGTTACTCTTTACAATTGCCGTTATTTCAGCCGGTATCTTTGTACAGTTGAATCCATTACAATGGGCTGTTGTAGCTTTGCTCTCTTCTGTTCTCCTCTTTACAGGATTTTACAGAAGTGCTGCCTATCTCCTGACCAGGTATGACCACTCTATCTCATCGGGCCAGGCTATACGGATCAAAGCACTGAGTAATATATTAATGGCTTTTACTGCAGGCATCTCCTTTTTTATCTACCTGATGATCTTTATGCCGAAGATCAATCAACTGCTTTAAGCACAAGAACAGCATCTTTTTCAAAGGGGTTCTGAATATTCAGGATCCTGCCATTGATTTGGTCACCGGTCCTGTTGGTGTTTCCATCGACCGGATTAAACCAAGCAGAGTGATATTGCAATCCTGGTGGTAATAAAATACGCGCATCCTGCTTCTGGGGAAAATAGATCAGGATTGTTCTATGATCCTTTGTCTTCAATAGAGAAATATGGCGTTGATATTCATCCTCGCCCGGTTGTTCCAGTAATAGTTCCTGGGCGGGAAGCATCTCCCACCAGTTAAAACCCCTTATAAACGCACCCAGGTATCCAATCTGCAAACTCCCGGGCAGATCAATCGCCGTATCCCAGGTGCTCACCCGATGTGTATATCTGTGGTTCAGGGGTTTTTCTCCTTCCCTGATCCAGGGCCAGATCCCATCCGCACCATAGGTGACACCGGAAGGAGGAGCCGCAAAAACACTCCAATAGCAAGCATTTCTTACATCATCTTCAAAGATAGCATAGCGTATCTCTTCATAACAGGGTTCCAGGTTAATCACGGGCTTTGGTGAAGTGATTTTCCAGCCTTCGGCTATGGTGTGATTAATGAAGTCAACTGTTCTTTTACCGGTTCCGTGTGAAGACTGGTATCCGTCAATATCAAACCACTCCTCGTTTCCATAGATATCCCCTATCCACGAACCTCCGTGGGGGTGGAGTGTGGAGAGACCCTGGGGTTTGTCCTTAAACACCTGACGGCCGATATGAACCCACCGGTCCTCCAACTCGCCAAAAAATTTCCCATCCCCTCCCAGTATCCAGGTTACATGGTGGGCACCGTACCTAGCTACCATATAGCGAGCCAACAGGATCGCCTCCCGGTCGGGCAGGTAATAACCGGGACTTAACTCCATGCCAGTACCAAATGGCAACGCCCACAACAGGACCAGTCCCGCCATATGTCCATGGGCATTGACCCGGTCCATCTTTGTATCAAAATATTGAAAGAAACCTGGATTTAGTTTAATCCTGCCGCTGCCGGTAAATGCTACCTCACCCGCGCTATTCATATCACAACCACGCCACTGTGTTCCCACCAGCTGGATCACATTGTATCCGTGCCGGGCCCGGTGTTCCAGATATTGCTCCCACTCTTCGGAGGTGGATTTCAACCCCCCGTTCCATGCTGTACAACCCAGCCAGAAAAAAGGAGTGCCATCTTCATGATTCAGATGATAGGCTCCCTGCTCCCGGGTAAGCCTTCCATGTTGATAAATGGCCAGGTTGCTCCTATTCTCTGTACACGTAAATGCTCCGGATACTCCTTGCAGTCCGAAGTTGGTTGTATCAGAACAGGCTGTAACATATATCCATTCGCCCTCCTCATCGGGCATAAACCTGATCTTCCAGTTCAATCCCCCGTCCCAGAATCCGTTGATTTTATACTCCCTGCCGGATGGTGCGGTAAACAGAGCGTAAAACTCCTTTATATCGTAAAGGGGATTGGTATACTCCCTGTCACTTTCCAACCGGACTTCAAAGCGGTCCCAGAGAGCAACATTCCCATTAGAGGTAGCAGCAGACAGTGGCAAATAGAACAAGTAAATCACAAACCCAAGTAAATATGCTATTCTCATGACCTAAGCTTTTATTCAAATAACTGATTCATTACTTACTATCCAGAATCGCACCAGCCACCTCCACAGCCAGAGTGTACTTTCCGAAGGGGGCACTCACCTGAATCCCATGAACAAAGCCAGCCACCCTGTTGATCATTCCCTGTGCAATCTCTATCCCGGCCTTCAGCTGGTCATCCTTTGTATCATACCTGGCAATGCGACTGATCACCTCATCCGGCACATAGACTCCCGGCACCTCATTCTTCATAAATTCAGCATTACGAAGACTCACCAGCGGCCAGATTCCGGCAATCAGTGAAAGACTCCCCATATCCGCCTTCTCCAGGAATCTTTCCAGTGAATCCACATCAAAAACCGGCTGGGTAATGATATACTCTGCGCCCGCCTCCTTCTTCAATTGCAGGCGATGCAACTCATTTTCGGGATTCACACTGTTGGGGTCCACTCCCACTCCTGTGAAAAATGAGGTGGGATCTCCAATCCGTTTCTCCCCCACATCGATTCCATGGTTCAGGTTATTGATCAGGTGCACCAGTCCGATGGAATCAATATCAAACACAGCTGTGGCCTGAGGATAATCCCCGATCATTGGGGGATCGCCCGTAATGGCCAGAATGTTCCGTATTCCCATGGCGGTTGCCCCCAGCAGGTCCGACTGCATGCCCAGCAGGTTGCGGTCCCGGCATGTATAGTGCAGTACCGTTTCGATCTCCACCTGGTTCTGCAGCAACACTGCCAGCGCCAGTCCGGTCATTCGTGCTGTGGCCCGGGGTCCATCCGGAATATTGATTGCATCCACCCGGTGCTCCATTAACAACCTGGCTCCCTCCAGTGGCTTGGTAATATCGGTGCTGCGGGGCGGCACCATCTCCACCAGAACAACCTGCTTACCCGACACTATCTTTTCCGAAAGTTTCGATTTCTCAGCCACCGGCACCGGATCGGGCAGGGGCTCTTCGGTTACAGGCTTCAAACCGATATTGATGGAGTGCTGAATACGGGTCTGCTTCATGGCCAGTGCATTGGCCATTTTTCCAATATGATCGGGAGTGGTACCACAACATCCTCCCAGTACCCTGACCCCTCTGTCAATAAACCGTTTGGTATAGACCGAAAAATATTCCGGTGTACTCATATAGATCATACGGCCATCGGTATACTGGGGCCGGCCCGCATTGGGCATAATGGAGACCGGTTTCGAGGAGATGCCAGCTATTTGATCCATGAAATCGAGCATGGACTTGGGCCCAACGGTACAGTTCAGACCAATCACACTGGCTTCGCTCCGGTCCAGGCGAAAGATAATATCATCCAGGTCCACACCGTACCGTGTTTTCCCATCCTCACCCACTGTCATCATGGCCACCACCGGGAGTTCAGAGACACTTTTAATCGCTTTGATGGCCTGCTCCATCTCCCTGATATCCTGGAAAGTCTCCAGTATAAACAGGTCCACACCTGCCTGGCTAAGTATTCCGGACTGCTCGGCATATCCCTCAAACACCTCCTCCAGGGTAGTATCACCCCATGGTTCAATCTCCAGTCCTGAGGGCCCCATGGAACCAGCCACATATACCTCTTCCCCTGCAGCCCCCCTGGCCAATTCAACCCCTTTCCGGTTGATCTCCTCCATCTGATCGAGCAGGTTATGGGACTTTAACTTAAAACGATTGGCACCGTATGTATTGGTCTCTATCACCCTGGCCCCCGCCCTCACATACTCCTCATGAATGGAGCCGATCAGGTCGGGCCTGGAGAGATTCAACTCATCATAACACTTATCAATAAAGACACCCTTTTCATAGATCAGCGAACCCATGGCGCCATCAAGCAACACCAGGTTATCCTTCAGATACTCCTCAAATAAAATCATCTCCAAATGTACAGTTTTTTACAGCTCCTTACTCACTTAAAACTGAGTTCATCCTGGAAGCAATATACTCCAGGCGGCGCTGCACCTGCTGATCCTGTAACACTTCCGGGGAGAGCTCTCCATGATCCAGCTCAAAGCTGTATGCATAAGGACCATCCATCAGCAGAACCAGCGAATTGAGAATCAGCAGAGCCTCCACTCCCTCTTCACTCCCATAGAGTGCTTCAATAATTACAGGAACCGGGTCTCCCAAACCGGTCAGACCCAGAAACTCAGCGGCTCGGGTCCGTACCAGCAGGTCGCTGTGTGTGCATAGAGCCACAGCCTGCTCTTTAAATTCAACCGCCTCCATTCCAAAAGCACTGCAAACAATCAATCCCCAATATTTTTCGAGCGGATCTGCTGAAACCAGGGCGTGCTCAATTCCAGGACGTGCCTCCTCAAAAGGGAGCAGCTCCAGGTTGGCTATATCTATCAGGAGACCAATCTCATCTTTATGTTGTTCTCCAAACAGCACCGGATTTTCAAAGGCATCCCTTAACAATATATTTTCAGGATAGAAACTCAGGTCGGGCATCCCTTTCACCCACTCCTCCATCAAATCTCTCATTTCAGATAATTGCTCCCTCTGCCCAGGATCCCCGGCCAGGTTTTTAGTTTCATAAGGGTCGGCAGAGAGGTCGTACAGTGCTTCCGGCTCCCTGGCTTCAAAGAAAGAGGCCTGGATATCATCCAGCTCTCCCGCCTGGTACAGTTCACGCCACTGTTGAAAGGCCAGACAGCAATAGCGGTAGTTGTTCTGCAGTCCGTCCACATTAAAGGGCTGGTAGCTCCGCATATATTTGAGATCTCCTTTCCTGACCGTGCGAACCATATCATACTTCTCATCAAACCGGTCGGCATATCCATAGGTTACCCGTCTCTCTTCCAACTCTTCAAATGTTACGCCCTCTCCCAGGAATGCGCGGCCATCTATCCCCTTGGGAATCTCAATACCAGCCAGCTCCAGAAGGGTGGGACCAAAATCGATAAAGCTTACAAAACCATCCGAGGCCTTACCCCGCTTCAGATCCACCAGGTGCCGGAACTTTTTCGGGATTCTCACCACCAGCGGAACATGCAGTCCGGTCTCATAGGCATACCCCTTGCTCCCTGGCAATACGCCTCCATGGTCTCCGAAATAGAATACGAAAGTGCTCTCCAGCAAATCCTCCTTCTCCAGTTGCTCAATGACCCGGCCAACAATGGTATCCACCGCCAGTATCCGGTCGCGATAGTAAGCGCCGGTAAAACGAAACAGATCTGTATCGGGATGATTTGGAAAAAGATGTACACTAACCGGATCCGTTACCGGGTGATACGACTCCATCAGCTCCGCACTGAAATGGAGGCTGCTTTCGTGCGAAACCGGGTACGACTCTTTGTGAAAAAAGGGTTGGCCCGGCTCCCGGTTGGTCCAGTGAGCTGTTCTTGAGGATTCGTCCCATACCCCCTCGCCCTTTATATAGTTGTAATCCTCCTTGCTCCTGTTGGTAGTATAGTATCCAGTCCTCTTCAGGTAGGCAGGAAACATCTCCACTCCATGGGGAAATGGAACCAGTCTGGATCGCCTGTGAAACTGGGTCCCGGTGCGGGGTCCGTAACAGGAAGAGATCAGGGTAGAGCGGGCCACGCTGCAGACCGGTGCATTGGAGAATGCCCTGGTAAAGCATATCCCCTCTTTCGCCATCTTTGCAATATGGGGAGTAGCAATGCCATGGGGATCAAACAGCTCCATATAGTGTTTGGAGTTATCCTCAGAGATGATCCAGACAAAATTAGGCTGCTCCTCCATGCGACCTCTTGAACAGGCCATAACAAATAGCAGTGATATCCAGATAAAGGTCCGAGGCAGTTTCATGATTAAAATGGTTTTTTGTCCAATTCAATATCCAGTGTAGCGGAGTCGCCCTGAAAATCCTCCCGTTTCCAGTGAATCTCCAGACGCTTCAGACCGTCAATATCTTTGTCATAGGGCAAAGGTGGCGGTGATAAGGATATCACCTTCACCTTAAAAGGAGCTGCTGATGAAATCCGGAGAAAAAGTGTAGCCCCATCCTGCTGAAGCTCCACTACACCACCATCCAGATTCAGATCGGCCCTGGTGATCAGCTGCCAGGTCAGACTCCGGGTTTCCGGGGAGAAAACCAACTCATCGCAGATTCCAAGCCTTGTCCCGGTCAATCTTGAAAAAGTGCGCCGTGCACTCCGCACGTTATCTCCATAAAGTGCAGAAAGATCAAATGTAAATTGAGGAACGGATCCCCGCAATTCGCGCCTGACCAGGGGGACACGGGCATTGGCCAGGTGCATCTCACCATTCACGACCAGGGTACTGTGACCACCGCTGTTTTTTGTGAGCAAACTCCACCTGCGGGAGTTCTGAGCACTGTTCCACAATGCTCCTCCCATGATCTGCTCCAGGGTATTGTAGTTCTGGTTTCCCGGATCGATGGACCAGCGAACCCCATCCAGCTCAAATACAAAGGAGCCGGCATCCATGTTTCCATGGTTATCCGCAGCCCTGCCACCCTTTGCTGCAAGGAAAAATGCATCCGGACTATTCTGCCTGTCTCTTATTATCACAATGGGTTCCTCACCTCCCCCCGACCACGTTTCGGGCCAGGTAAACTCCCCCTGAGTTTCCTCACCCATAAGTGCCAGGTTCAAAAAATGCAACGGGTAGAAGCGGGTACTTTTTAACTGTTGCATTTTATTCAGTTCCCTCTCAACCAGCGATCCGTATGCAACCCAATCGAACCCGGAACCCGATCTTTGTGCAAACCAGGAGAGCAATCCAAAATGTGCCAGGCTCTGAAACCCACCCAGTCCCGAATCAAAAAAATTATAGTACTCCCCTGAAGGCCCCGCCATGACCTGACTGAAAGTGGCGCTCTCCATCACTCCGGGGAACCCTGTAAATCCAAAATCGGTTCCCAGAGCCGACTCAAAGGCCGATAGGACTGCTGTCAGGTAGGTAGTGGCATAAAACCAGTAAGAGGGTCCTTCAGGATAGATCCCTTCAGGCGCGTATGGGTCAAGTGCCATTGGGATATGTTCCACCGCCTGGTGCAGAATAGCAACGGATAGTTCCGGTGCATCCTCATAAACCACCAGGGCAGCCAGGG
>DAOWNM010000163.1 GCA_030642565.1 Bacteroidota bacterium
ACCCGTCCAACGGTAAGGAAGGCGTTGGATATGCTGGTAAATGATGGGTTTATCCTCAGGCACCAGGGAAAAGGTTCCATTGTGCAGGGGCAGCCAAAGGGGATCGGAATCCTCTCCCTTACCGGAACAACTTCAGCCATCAGTCAGGATATTCTGACCACCAGTATCATTGTCAAGCCTATGATTATCAGCTGGGAGCAGGCCTTTGGATTCGAAATCAGCGAAAGGGAGAAGAGTATGGGTTGTATCTACCTGGAACGGGTAAGATTGATTAACGATCGGCCTGTTTTCTATGAGATCACCATGATCCCCAACCTGAACCTGCCCCGGTTTACCTCCCGGACATTCGAAAATCGCTCCCTGTTTGAGATTCTGCGGAAACATTATCAGGTGGAGGTAAAGGGCGGTGAACAAAAGATCCAGGCAATTACGGCCGATGAGAGGATTCAGAAGCATTTTGGCGTAAAAAAGAACCATCCCATCCTTCGGGTCGACCGGAAACTGGAGACCAACCGCCTGGGCTTCTCCTTCTTTAGCCAGATCTACTGCAACACAAGGGACTACAGCCTGACCGGCCGGTTCTAGAACACAGGAAGTTCTTCATATGGTTGAAATGGAACTTGTTGAAATTCTATACTTTCCCATTTGAAAATAGTTACAGGCTCCCACCCATGTTGGTCTATATCAATACAGAGGAGATCGCCAGCACCTACCAGACCCTGGGAAACCTCTACACAACCGAAATTATAAGATTGGGTGAAGAGACTATAGAGCAGAGAAAGGCGTTAACCGATCTGAATGGAATGATCATGTCCGATCCCCAGCTTAAGTAAATCGCGTTTCCGGCTACAGTTCCCGCACCTTGATGTTTCTGAACTTCACAGCCATATGCACGCCACCATGCAGCTGTAATCCAATGGGGCCTTCATCCACCAGCACAATGCCGGTATAGTCTACCATGGGTTCCCCGTTCAGTATGGTCTGGATACGTTTTCCTGTGACAATTACTTTCAGGTGGTTCCACTCACCGATCTTGTGAATATCAGCCACCTTGTCGGTCTGACCGGGATACTTCCCCTGCTCATCTTTGGGTGCATAGATACAGGCAGTCATATCCTTTTGAAGCGACCTGGAGATCCCGATCTGGACCTGGTGGGTTAATCCACGAATAAAGATCCCGGTATCGTAATCGTCGGTCAGGGTGATGTATTCGCACTCCACCTCGAAATCGCGAAATGAGGTGGTGGTCCAGATGATGGAAGCCTGCTTTTCGGGATTCTCTCCCAACAACTCTCCATCCACCGCTTTCCAGTCTTGTGCCTGCTCTACAGGATCGCACTCCCACCCCTCCAGGCTCTTGCCGTCAAACAGGCTCACCGAAGGTTCACATCCGGCTGCCACTAATCCAATCACCAGCAGCCATGCCAGCTTATGTAATTTTTTCATTTTTTTTTCATTTTAGGTTTTCGAATTTTGACTGTTATACCACGTGTGGGATGACATACGGATGCCTGTATTTCCTGGTCAATAGCATATTGGCCTCCTGGTTGTCTATGAACTTCTCAAACTCCCCGTTGAACTCAAGGGTCTCTCCCACCCTGTAGGCGATGTTGCCCAGGTGTGGCAGACAGGTGGAGATGTGACCCACCAGAATGTCACAATTCAGATCGGCCCGATCGCCTGAACGTACTGCATCAATAAAGTTGGCAAAATGTCCCCCGCTGCTGGGCGCAGCCCGGAAAGTCTTGTCACCCCCAACTGCAGCACCTTCTGCCTCCATGCCTGTTCCTGCAAACGGTTCCTCTTCGCGCTCTCTGTAAGCTTTCCAGTTGGATCCGTTCACTTCGAGCCAGCCATTGGTCCCGTAAAAGATGTTCCCTATTTTAATCCTGGCGTTGGACTCGCTGTTGGTAAAACGGCCGCGGGTTTCGAATTCCAGGATCTTCCCGTCCTCGTATTCAAATATGGAAGTCTGGGTATTGGGCGTCTCCTGGGAACAGTCGTGGGGCGAGATCCCAAAAATGCCGCCCATGGACTGCACCTTCACAGGATGCACTTTTTTGCCAAGTCCCCAGCGTGCCACATCGAACTGGTGGGGGCCCTGGTTCCCGGTATCGCCGTTCCCGGTATTCCAGTGCCAGTGCCAGTTGTAGTGTCCCCTCTTTTCGTTGTAGGGCCTGTAGGAACAGGGACCGAGCCACATGTCATAATCGAGTGTGGCAGGAGCTTCGCTGTCGGGCGAAATTCCAAATGAATCCCTGGGTTTGAAGCAGGTACCCCTGGCCATGTACACATCTCCAATGCCACCGTCATTCAAAAATTGCATGGCCTGCATTACGGTACTGATGGAGCGGTTCTGGAATCCTACCTGGACCACCCGGTTGTACTTCCTGGCTGCCTCCACCATTTTACGACCTTCCCAGATGTTGTGGGAACTGGGCTTCTCCACATAGACATGTTTCCCGGCCTGGCAGGCCCAGATGGTTCCGAGTGCGTGCCAGTGGTTGGGTGTAGCCATGGCCACTGCGTCGATTTCCGGATCCTCGAATATCTTCCGCATGTCCGGTACCGCATCGGGCTTTTTACCTTTCTGGTTTTCGGCCACCAACTCCCTGGATGGCTCATGGAATTGAGTATCTACATCGCAGACGGTCTTAACAAACACACCGTCGTCATACATCTCAGAGAAACTGTTCATTAAATTTTTTCCACGGCCCCTCAGACCAACAACTCCCATGTTAATACGGTCATTGGCTCCCATGATTCGTCCGTAAGATTTGGCCGAAAAAGCGGTGAGACCCACTGAAACTCCGGCGGTTCCAATGGCAGTTTTCTTGATAAAAGTTCTTCTGTTTTCCATAGTTTTTTGTTTGTCAAGTAGTGCAGTATTAAAAGCTCCTTCAATATAGTATATTAAATGCAAAATAATCAATTGAACTATGCTTAATCCGCTCCGCTATTGGCACAAACATCTCATCAAAATAGCTATATTTAAGCTCAACTCTGCCCTATGCACACTAACATGCTGTTGCGATCCGAAAATTATCTTTTAGCTCTGATCACGCTGTTTATTATGATTGGCTGTACCGACAGGCAGCCAGATTCTCTTTCCGGATCGAAGCCAAACATTGTATTTATCCTTGCCGATGACCTGGGATGGGCCGATCTGCCTGTATATGGCAACAGATTCAATGAAGCTCCACACCTGTCACAAATGGCAGCTGAAGGGATTCGGTTTACTGATGCCTATGCAACCTGTCCGGTTTGCTCCCCCACCAGGGCCAGCATCATGAGCGGACAGTATCCGGCCAGGGTGGGAATCATCGATTTCATTACCGGACATTGGCGGCCCTTCGAGGAGGTGATTGTCCCGAAAAACAGGCAACAGTACCTGCCCCTGGAAATATTTACCATTGCGGAAGCCATGAAAGATGCCGGATACACCACCGGTTATTTCGGGAAATGGCACCTGGGAGGTGGAGAATATCTCCCCGAAAACCAGGGATTCGACAAGGCAAATGTCTACCGGGGGGGAGGCTTCTTCAATTACGCGCAAAGGATGAGTCATCCCATCGAAAAAGAGCCTGGCAAGGTACTCTCCACAGCACTTACCGATTTAAGCCTTCAGTTTATTGAAAAGAACCGGGAAACCCCGTTTTTCCTCTTTCTGGCACACTACGACGTACATGTACAACTGGATGCCGATTCAATACTGATTGAAAAATACCTGGCCAAAGAGAAAGTCGATGGCTATCCCTGCAATGCGGTTTATGCAGCCATGGTAGAACATGTGGATCAAAGCGCTGGCCGGATTCGCGACAAACTGATTGAACTGGGCATTTCAGAAAATACACTGGTGGTGTTCTTCTCAGACAACGGGGGACTGGTAAGCCGGTTTGACAGGATTCCCCTGCTGGCAGATTCAAAACTGCACATATATGAAGAGGATACACTGCGCTATGTGGCCTCATCCAATGCTCCGCTGCGGGCTGAAAAAGGTACCCTTTACGAAGGCGGAGTCAGGGAGCCCATGATCATGTGGTGGCCGGGCAAGCTTGAACAGGGTGTTATAAACGAAGAGATCATCTCCAGCGTCGATTTCCTTCCCACCTTTGCGGAACTGGCCGGTATTAAGTTACCTGCGAACCAGGTATTTGACGGAAAGAGCCTGGTAGAGATCATGGAAGAGAAAGGAGCGGATCCGGAGCGGGCCATCTATTGGCACTACCCGGTCTATCACCACGACTCCCCGGCCAGTGCTATTCGCAAAGGAGATTGGAAGCTGATACACTACCTGGTGGATGACCGCATCTATCTTTACAATCTTAAACAGGACATTGGCGAGTCCCGGAATCTGAGTGAATTGGAACCGGAGAAGGTTACTGAACTCTATCAACAGCTTGAGAAATGGAGAGAAGAATGCTATGCCGAATTCCCGCTTCCCAATCCCGATTTTGATCCTGAAAAACGTTTTACCTGGGGCGTTCACCCGGACAGACCATAACCTGAAAAAATGAAAGCTGTATTATTTGATATGGACGGGGTGCTTCTTGACTCGGAAAAATATATCTGTCAGGCAGGAATAGCAATGTTTAAAGAGAAGGGCTTCCAGGTTGCACCCGAAGACTTTATGGAGTTCACCGGCATGGGCGAGAACAGGTACCTGGGTGGCGTCGCTGAAAAGCATGGCATCCCCTTTAATCTGGAAAAAGACAAGGCCAGAACCTATGAAATCTATAAGACGATGGTTGCAGGAAAATTGAAACCACTTAAAGGAGTGCTGGAGTTTATTGAAAAGTGTCAGTCCCTGGGATTGAAGATGGCCGTAGCCTCCAGTGCCGATCCACCTAAGATTGAGATCAACCTGGATGAAATCGGAATTCCGGCCTCTACCTTCCACACCGTGGTAAGTGGTCTTGATATTGAACATAAGAAACCGGCCCCCGATATTTTTTTGAAAGCTGCTGAAAACATGGGGGTAGATCCATCTGAATGCCTGGTAATCGAAGATGCCGTCAGCGGAGTGGCCGCCGGTAAGGCCGCAGGGGCAAAAGTGCTGGCGCTGACCACTGCTTTCACAGCCGGGAAACTTTCAGAGGCCGATTGGGTTGCCCCGTTTCTGACCGGGGTGGGTGATGAAGTTCTGAGCTGGTAGATCAAGAAAGGAGTTTTACCTCTTTTAGTCCAAGATCCAGGTTGTTTGAGACTCCCTTCCAAACCTGATCAGCGATCACCAGTGCTGCCCCCAGTGAGGTGGCGTTGTTCACCTCTGAAGTAAATACCTTTTTATCAGGAAATGCCAGGGCAAGGATGGTGATAAAAATGGGATTTTTTGCAAATCCGCCTGAAATATAAATGTGTTTTGTGAAATCATTTTCCGTCAATATCAATTCGATGGCGTGTACCACCTGCCTGGAAAGATCCACCATCAACCGGATATACGCCTCTTCAAAAGAGCTGAATCGACCGGGATCAACCTGATGGTCCACCCACCCTTCAGGTACACCATCCTGAAAAAAAATCTGCCCGCTCCTTCCGGCTTCCCAGCCCTTACGAATAACCCCTGAGCCTGGGTTCACAGATTTATTAGCAGATCTCTCTACATTAAAAAAACGCTGAAGGCGTTCCACGTTCAAATCGTGGATTCGTCCCAAAAAAAATCTGGCTGATTTCACCGGCTTCCTGTTTACACCAAGGAAACAGAGACAGTCGTTCTTCAGCTCCCTGACAGTAAGAGGTTCATTGTTAGAGGGATTCATACTGATGCACCAGGTTCCGGTTGAAATCAGAATAAAAGGCTCCTGTGCTGCCAGAATGTAAGGTACCAGCGAAGAGGAGCTATCGTGGATTCCAATACCGGTTTCAACGGCCGTACCCTCGATTTCAACCCGGAAAATCTTGGAGAGAAGATCAGGATCAGGAAGTGCAATATCTTCATCTTTCAGCCAGGGATGGTATTGCATATTATCGAAATCCCACATGGCTGTGTGACATCCGATGGAGGTATATTCGGAAGTGATCTTCTTATGAACCAGGTAGGATAAATACTGGGCCAGATGCAATACATGCTCAACCCTGTTGAACAGTGCCGGACGGGTTCGTTTCAACCAGAGTATCTGAAGGCCCGAGTTAAGCATCCCCAGGACCGGAGAGGCGGTTCTCCTCGAAAACTCCTCCACTCCTCCGTAGGTTTCATAGAAACCATCCAGCACCTTACCGGGAAGAGGTTTCAGGTAGTTGTAGACGGGAGTCATGCGCTTCCCCTCCATATCCAGGTAAACCAGAGTGGCTCCATAGGTAGTGAAATTGATCCCCTTTACGAGGTATTTCTCCGATGTAAGGTATTTGTGCA
>DAOWNM010000332.1 GCA_030642565.1 Bacteroidota bacterium
CCTCTTCTCCAGTGCCGGGGATCCGGCCAGTGGTACCGGGGGATTTCTCTATTATGCGGAATCTACCGCACCGGTACTCCAACAGCTCAACAATCCCGATGTGCAGTATGAATATGGATTGAGCGAAGGGTACTCCTTTGTACAGTTGCGGAAGGCGGATGGAGACGATGCCAGCTGTCTGAATCTGAATAAGGTTGTGAATCCACAGGTGCTGGGTGTGGAGCCGGGTATGTTGGATGGAAGGTTTTCTTTTGTGACCCGCACCGGTTACCTGGATGAGGCGCATCCCTGGCTCTCCCTGCAGCAGGAGTTGCCTGACGGAGTGATCCCGGCCATTGCCGATGAGACGGTGATTAAGTGGGGACTGGGACTCGCAGTGGGGGATACACTTCACTATACCAACTCCAGTGGTGAGGGTATGAAGCTATTGCTGATCGGGGGACTGGCCCCATCGATTTTCCAGGGCAATGTGCTTATTGCCGATAAACGGTTCCTGGAGCAGTTTCCGGAGAGCAGTGGTACACATGTTTTTCTGGTAGATGGAGCGATCTCCGATACGGCCATGATCCGCTCGGAGCTTGGAAGGGGAATGCGCGACCTGGGCTGGGATATGCAGCTCACAGCCGAACGGCTGGCAGAGTTTAACTCGGTAACCAATGCCTACCTCTCCATCTTCATGGTATTGGGGGCACTTGGATTGCTGGTTGGGACCTTCGGACTAGTGGTGGTGCTCTGGAGAAGTATCATGGAGCGCAGCAGGGAGATTGCCCTGCTGAAGGCGGTGGGGTATCGCCGGAAGGAGATCCGCCGGCTGGTTGTGCGGGAGTATATGTTCCTCCTGCTGATGGGCATCGGTACCGGCTTTCTTACAGCCGTTGTGGCCACCCTGCCCTCCATCCTGAATACCCACACAGGAACCTCTTTCTCAACCATCCTGATCTGGCTTGTGGTCCTTGTGGCAAACGGCTGGTTCTGGATCCACCTGGTGACCCGTTCAGCACTGAACAACGATTCCATTTATACTGCGCTCAGAAACGAGTAATTCATATTTGCGTACTTTAGGGTGGATGAATCGATCCGTCGACTGAAGAAGGGGAGGAACTGGGCCTGAAATAGTGTCCGGGGAAATAGAGTAATAATTATTGGGTGTGAATGCTTTAACGATTGGGCGATATGGCTACCAAACAGGTGCTGAGACCGCTGGAAAAATTGCTGTAAAAGTAATAACTTTGTGAAACGCGTTCAATAAGAATTGTACTGAATACTCACATTTAATAATTCACAAAAGATGAGAAAATTATGGATTGTTTTTCTGGCGGGTTTGTTCCTCACCCTTGGTGCATGTCAACCAAAAGAGGTCGAACTAACTCCTGAACAGGCAAAGCAAGTTGCCGAAGAGGCATACATTTTTGCCTTCCCCATGCTGGACAACTATAAAATGATGTTTGCCCAGGCTATCTTTGAAGGATCGCCTGCGTATGATGCACCATTTAACACTCTCAAGAATAAAGCGATCTTACTTGGGCCGGAGTACACCACCATTGTGAGGCCCAATAACGACACCTTCTATTCCATTATCTGGCTCGATCTGCGTGGGGAGCCTGTCGTTCTCAGCGTACCAGCCATTACAGATAATCGCTACTACTCTTTTCAGCTCATTGATTTGTACACCCATAATTTTGATTACATAGGTACCCGCAGTACAGGCTTTGGAGCCGGGAATTATATCATTGCAGGTCCGGGCTGGAAGGGGGAAGTTCCTGAAGGTGTAGCGAAGGTTATTCCCACAGAGGGAAATTTTGCAGTGGCCCTGGGCCGCACGCAGGTCTTTGGCCCGGATGATGTCGAAAATGCTGTGAGCGTTCAGCAGGGTTACAAGGCTCAGCTCCTGAGTGAATATCTGGGTCAGGAACCACCAGCTGCACCTGCTCCGCTGGATTTCCCTGTCTATTCTCCGGAAAAGGTTAAAACTGCTGAGTTTATTGGTTACCTGAATTTTCTCCTGGGACAACTGGAACCGCATCCCAGCGAAGAAGCTCTGCTTGAAAAATTCGCCGGAATTGGTATTGGTCCCGACAGACCATTTGATGTGGAAAAGATCGATCCGGAAATCAAGAAAGCTATTGAGGAGGGTATTGCCGGTGCAATGGAGAAAATTGAGGCCAAAACACTGGAGCTGGGAGAACGACATAATGGATGGATGCAGATAACGGGAGTCTTTGGAACAAGGGAGGCGATGCAGGGGAAATACCTGGTCCGTGCTGCGGCAGCTTATTTCGGTCTGTGGGGCAACACTCTTGAAGAAGCCTTCTATCCGGAAACAAGTCTGGATGCAGACGGAGAGGCCCTGGATGGTTCAAAACACAAATATGTACTCCATTTTGAAGCGGATGAAATTCCGCCTGTGAAGGCTTTCTGGTCGCTCTCCATGTATAAGTTACCTGAACAGTTGTTTATCGAAAACGAAATCAACAGGTATGTGATCAGCAGTGCAACAGAAGGTTTGAGATATGAAGAGGACGGCTCTCTGAATGTATACATCCAGAAGGAGACCCCGGGAGGAGAGATGACATCCAACTGGTTGCCTGCACACGACGGACCATTCTCACTGCAGGCCAGGTTGTACTGGCCCGAACCGGCTCAGTTGAATCCCCTGTATACCATGCCGGCTGTTAATAAAGCAGAGTAGTAAAATTAGTCCAACTGGATAGTGACAGGCCAGCCGGTGTACTGTTTTGCACCTTTTTCCATC